>JAVEWB010000364.1:0-3172 GCA_034004765.1 Anaerolineae bacterium | reverse complement strand
CAGGGACGCTGTGAGCGTATCCCCTTCGGCGTCGGTGTCGTTGGCGAGCACCCCGAGCGCTGCAATGATCAACGTCCCCCCTTCCTGGACACTGTAGGCATCATCGACCGCAGCCGGCCAGTCATTGACCGGGGTGATGGTGAGGGCAACGGTCGCGGCTTCGGAGGTTTCCTGGCCGTCGCTGACGCTGTAGGTGAAGCTGTCGCTCGTCGTCTCGCTGCCGTCGTGTTCATAGCTGAAAGAGCCATCGGCGGCGAAGCTGAGGGTGCCATGCGCCGGGCCGCTGACCAGGGTGGCGGTGAGCGAATCGCCGTCTTCATCGCTGTCGTTTTCCAGCACACCGGGAGCAAAGACGCTCAGGGTTGCGCCCTCGTCTAATGTATAGGCATCATCGGCGGCGACGGGAGCATGGTTCGTGGGAAGTTTGGCGAGAACCGTAAAGATCGCCGTGTCGCTGCCGCTTAACTTCGTGGGATCGGTTGCCGTGAAGGTGAGCGTTTCGCTGCCGGTCCATCCTTCAGGGTAGGTAATGGTAGCAACGCGATTGACGATGGTGATCGTGAGGCCGGCGTTCTCGCTGACGCTCCAGGTGAGTTCGCTGTCGTCGTGATCCGGGTCAGAGACGTAAGCGTCCAGGGCGATGGTGGCGAAGGCCTCCCCTTCGTAGATCGTTTGATCGGGGATGTTGTACACGTAGGGCGCATACTTATCCGGCGGCGTTGTGAATACTGCGGTGTGCGCGTAGGCGGGGCTGACAGAGCAGCCGATAACCAGCATGATGGCCATCATCCGTATGATGACGGCCATAGAGCGATGAGAATTTAAGGCTTTGGGCATGGGGTGCCTCCTTTTATGAATTCACGCAATAAGTCTATTAAAAGGATAGCGCGAGATAGTTGAAGAGAAGTGTGTAATTTCTTAAAAGAACCTTAAAGGATAAATTTTCTTGGGAAATCAAGGAAGTGCTGTCTGATTTCCTTTTTTGATCGGGGCGTGGTGTCACGTGGGCATGTAGGACGAATTGTAACAATAGGGGATGGAACGCGATGCTTCACATCGTGTTCCATCCCCTGTACGAAAGAATCTTTTAGGGCTGCCAGCCCCGTAGGAGGGCGGGCAAGAAGATCTGTCTTTGCGCAAGGAGTGCCCACTGGAGCGCGCTGTGGTCCAGGGTCACGGTAAGGCTGTTCTGTTCGAGATCCAGCACGGCTGTGGTCTCTTGCTGCCAGCGCTCGCCGTCCCAGTAGTAGAGCCCCAAGGCCTCTTCCAGTGTTGGGGAGACGGTGAGGTCGTCATACTGCACGGTGAGCATGGACTGGGTGGGGAGCGTCGACGTGATTTGAGCAGTTGTATTGCTGAGCATCCGCAGTGCAAAGCTGAGGCCAACTTCTCGCGATCCGCCGGGCCGATAGGTGATGGCCGGGATCGGCGTGTAGAGCAGCGTGGCATCGGGGGTGGTATTGGGCCACGTGAGGGTGAGCGTGAAACCCGGCGTGCTGGTAAACGCTGCTGTGGAGGTCGCCCCGCCGGCAGCGGCGGCGCTTTCCACGCAAGAGGACCCCTGAGCGTCGAGCGTGGCGGCGATGTCACGGGTGAGGGCATAGTCTGCATTTGTGATAGGCTCCAACCGTGGGACGCCTTGAATTTGCGTCAAAGCGGCCTGTCCTTCCGGCGTGTCTGCGAGGGCGAGCAGCCCACTGATCATGTTTTGTGAGACAAGGGGGTTTAGGGATGGCTGGAGGCTGACCGTGGTGCCGGGGATGAAGGGCGTGTAGGTCAGGACTTCCGTCTGGGTAAGGATGTCCGGATAGGCGGTCAGCAGTTCCTCGCGCGCATCCGCATAGACCGCCCCGCCGTGGATCGGTGTCCCTTCGAACTCTCCGGTGTAGATCGCTTCTGCGACGGCTGCGGCCGAGCCCGCAAAGAATGTCTGGTTGAAGAAGTCGCTGGGGGTGATCCCCTGGGTCTGCGCAATGTAAGCCGCCGGGTAAAGGTAGCCGGAGGTTGATGACGGAGCGACGAAGACGAAATTCTTGCCCTGAAGCTCGTCGAGGGTGGCCATGCCGCTTCCCTGGCGGATCAAGAACTGGCTGCGTCTGCTTTCGTTGGGTTCCGAAACGGCATGGAGCGGACCCTGAATGCCCGCGCGGCTGTAGGCCTGGACGTAGGAGAGCGGCGAGAGCCAGCCGGCATGGACGTGTCCGCCGGCCAGGTCATTCACAAGCCCGGCCTCGCAGCCGGTGAGGAATGCGCGAACGTTGTAGCCGACCTCCTCTTGCAACTGCGCTGCAAGCTGCTCCGCGGCGATAACGGTCTGGGCCACGTCGTCGCCGGGAACCACGGCCAGGGAGAGGGTCGTCTTCGGCGTGACTAAGACGCCCTCGTGCATCCTGGTGTAAGGACCGCCGTTGGCATCGTCGCGATAAGCCTCGAAGGTGACGCGCTCTTCATTGACATCGACCCGCAGGAAGGTGCTGCGGGTACCGGTGTATCCCAGGCCCTGGCTGTGCCCTGCCGTGATCTGCCAGACGCCATCGACGTTGACGGCGCTGTAGGTGTGGGTATGGCCGCAGAAATAAGCCGCCACATTGTGCTCCTGCAGCAGTTCCCAGAAAAGGTCCCGCTTGAGGGCATCCTTATCCAGGCTGTCATTCATGTGGCGCTCCCTGCCGTTGTCTGCATCCGGCTGGGGGTAGGCCGGTTCATGGCCGAAGACAAAGATGTGCTGCTTGGTGGTTGCTTCCAGGTCGGCGTACAGCCAGTTATACATCTGGTTGGAAATAGTTCCATTGGCTTCGTTGCAGAACTCGTCGAGCACGATGAAGTGGGCGTTGTTGTAGTCGAAGGAGTACGTCGTCTTTTCACAGCCCAAGGGGCCGGATCTGACGATGTTGGGGGGAATGTCCCCATTGGGGTCGTAATTATAGGTCTGGAACCATAGGATACGTTCTTCTCTTTCGATATCGTGGTTGCCCATCACCGGATACCAGAGATAGGATTCTCCCAAATAGCGCTCGATGGTCCATTCTACCTCGTCGGGAGGGGCCAGGTCGCCCGGAACGACCATGAAGGCGGTGGGCCCGGTAGCTGCGATAGCTTCGACCGCGCCCCTGAAATAACTGGGGGTGTCGTGGTCGCCAGGGCCGGAAGCATCTTGCTTATCCGACGTAAC
>JAVEWB010000363.1:0-3184 GCA_034004765.1 Anaerolineae bacterium | reverse complement strand
TTCTTCCATGGGGGCACTTCCGGGAGCAGCGCCTCGAACTCCGCGATGAGTCCGGCCTCATAGGCACCGGCGTACTCCTCCGCCAGGAACTTGTGCAGCCCTTCCTCGTAGAACTGCTGCCAGGAAGGCTCCTCGTGGCCGGGGTTGATGGGATAGAAGAGCGCCTGATTGGCCTGCGCGGCCTTCCGATCTCCCGGCGCATCGCCGATCATCAGCACGTGGCCCGGTGCATACTTCCCACCCGCGGCCAGCTCCAGGTGCTGCGCCTTCGTGCCCATCTCCTGCCCGGCGATGATCCGGACGTAGCGGGCCAGGTCGTGCTCCTCCCACTCGCGCACCAGCGCCTCCACCGGCGTCGCGGAGACCACCAGCATGTCCGCCTGATCGACCAGGAAGGCCAGACTCTCACGGACATAGGGGAAGGGTGGGACACCGTGAACAATATCCGCCACCGAATCGTTTACTCCGGTGGTCCATGCCCAGGCCGCTTCCAATTCCGGGTCGGAACGGGTCGCCCTATAGGCCTTCAACCCGTCGTTGCTCTTGGGGAACGCCTCGTCGGCGATGAACGCGCGCAGGAGGGGCGCCTCCGGCGGGACGACGTGCCGCGCCTGCACCTCCGGGCGGTCGCGCAGCAGGTCAAAAACCATCACCAGCGCGGGCCAGCGGTTGATGCCACGCCACTTCGAGTAGAGGTTCACAAACTCGGCGGCCTCGCGCGCGTACTTCGAGACCGCCTGCAAGTCCCAGTATTTGATTGTGCTGGGGATGAAGCACTCCTTGTGCTTGATCTCCATCGTATCGAACGCGCAGCCATCCGAGTCGATGCCAATGAAAAACCCGTGCTCCGGTTTCAAGTCAGCCAGCGGCTGCGCCGCCTCAGGAATATTCGCCATGGTCTACCTCCCACAAGATGATGCCGGAACCAGGTCCGGTATTGGTTACATTGGTGTGGCCTCAGCCACGAATTTCACGAATTTCCACGAAAAAAAATTCGTGAAATTCGTGGCAAAAAAGCACAGCCCTACAATTCCTTCCTTCCACTAACCAGGGACTCCATCACCCAGGTGGTGCGGGCCCCGGTAACGCCGGTGCTCGGGCAGCTTCCCCTTCCAAGCAGTTCGTCCACGACGGTCTGAATCAACGGCTGCTGGATGTGAGCAGGCGCTTCGAACCGGTATTCCTGGACGCCCTCGTCCGTCTCGACACGCAGCGGCTCGGCTTCGAAGGTCGCGTAGACGATCTTCCCCTTGCTCCCGACGATCTCCGTACGGTCGATCCGATCCTGCTCCGAGGTCGTGAAGCACCAGACGCCGCTCCCCACCACGCCGGAGGCAAAGGTGAACGTCCCGCAGACGAGATCCTCCGCCGGATAGAGCCCGGCCTGATTGGCGGCCTGCCCCTGCACCGACACCACCGGTCCAAAGACGTAGTCCAGAAAATCCAACTGGTGCGCTCCCAGGTCATAGAAATAGCCGCCGCCCGCGATCTCAGGCTGCACCCGCCAGGGCAGGTGTTCCCGGTCGAAATCCTCCGGGGACGGCGGGCGCGTCAGCCGGATGGAGACGAACCGCACCTCCCCCACGGCCCCCGAACCAACCAGTTCCTTCACCTTAAGGTAGAGCGGCAGACGGCGGCGGTAATACGCCACAAAGAGCGGCACGCCTGCCTGCTTACAGGCCGCGATCATCTGCTCGCATTCGGCGTAGGTGCGGGCCATCGGCTTTTCGACGTAGACCGGTTTGCCCGCAACCGCGGCCTTGCAAGTGTACTCGGCGTGAGAATCCGGCGGCGTCGCGATATAGACCGCATTCACCTCCGGGTCGCCGATCAACGCATCGGCATCCGCGTACCATTTGGGGACGCCATGCCGCGCGGCGTAGTCCCGCGCCTTCTCCCCGTCACGGCGCATGACGGCGACCAGGCTGGAGCCCGCTATTTCAGAAAAAGCCGGACCGCTCTTCACCTCCGTGACATTGCCGCAGCCGATCATCCCCCAGCGCACCTGATCCATCATGGGGCCGTCCTCACACACCGCTGAAGGCGGAGAATGCACCATCCACCGGCACCACGATCCCGCTCACGAACCCGGAGGCCGGGGAGAGCAGCCAGAGGACCGTGCCCAGCAAATCCTCGGGCATCCCAAAGCGTCCCATCGGCGTATGCGCGATGATGGTCTGCCCACGATCCGTCAGCTCGCCGGTCTTCTCATCTGTCAACAAGAAACGGTTCTGCTGCGTCATGAAGAAGCCCGGCGCGATCGCGTTCACGCGAATGCGCGGGGAGTACTCCTGTGCCATGTGCACGGCCAGCCACTGCGTGAAGTTGCTCACCCCGGCTTTGGCCGCCGAATAGGCCGGGACGCGCGTCAGCGGGCGGAAGGCGTTCATCGAGGAGATGTTCAAGATCACCCCCTCGCCCCGTTCCGCCATGCACTTCCCAAAGATCTGGCTCGGCAGCATCGTCCCGACGATATTCAGATCAAAGACGAAACGCAGCGCCTCCTCCGGCAAATCGAAAAAAGAGAGCTCTTCACCGGTCGTCGCGCGCGGATTGTTGCCCCCCGCAGCGTTGATCAGGATATCAACGCTGCCGAACTCTTCGACGATCGCCTTCTTGGCCTTTTCCAGCGTATCCCGTTTCAGCACGTCGGCGTAGACGACGATCGAGCAGCCGGGGCCGCATCCAAGCCGCTCCATCAGACGATCCGCCATGGAAGGATCACGATCCAGAATCGCCACGTTAGCCCCGCAGCCCACCAGCGCACAGGCCATCTCCCCGGCAAGCACGCCCGCGCCACCGGGAATCACCGCCGTCTTGCCGGAAAAATCATACAGCTTCATCAGTTCTTCCAGATTCATAAAACCCACCCTTCCTCTACGATATTCGGACTACGCTCCAGGCTGCCGGAACGGTGTAAAATGGCGTGTGAAATGCGCCTCCAGGGCTGCGTAGTAGGCTTCCTCATTCCTATCCAACACCCGCATCAGATCCTCCCCATAGTGCTCCAAAGCCGATCCGTAGGTCACATGGAGCATCTGGCGAATGTCGAACTGATCCAGCAGTACAGGTAGCTCTACATCTTCCAACCTCTCGGGCGACGGTGCGCTCTCAGGGTCCGCCGACACATGATAAGAGGCCCTCTCCACCGGATAGCGGTCGAAGGCCAGCGCCAGGATCTTGC
>JAVEWB010000025.1:0-14883 GCA_034004765.1 Anaerolineae bacterium | reverse complement strand
CCTTTACTCGTTCGATTCCTAGGTAGGTGACATGGTAACGTTCACTCAAAGTTTCTGGACTGTTTACCGTTGTCTGCTTGCTCTTGTCTTCCCGCCTTCTTGTATCCATTGTGGGCGGCTGGGAACCTGGCTCTGCCGCGCCTGCGCGGAGCAGTTCTCTTTTTGGGAGGGTCCTTTTTGTATCTTGTGCGGACGGCCGTGGGATGAGCCTGGCCCCTGTCGCGTCTGTCAGGCGCAATCTTCGCATGTGTACCCTATCCGTTCGGCTTTCGTTTTTGAGGGATCGGTGCGCGATGCGGTGCATGCGCTGAAGTATCGGGGTGCTGCGTCTGTGGCAAGCACCATTGCCGCACCCATGGCTTGTTACTGGCAACACCAGCACATGCAGGGAGATTGTCTTGTCCCCGTTCCACTGCACCCCAAACGGGTGGCAAAACGGGGGTATAATCAAGCTGAATTGCTGGCCCGTGCGTTGGGGCAGCACCTTGACCTTCCGGTAGCACCGCACCTGCTGCAGCGTGTGCGTGATACGGTTTCGCAGACGAAGCTGAATCGCGATGAGCGCCAGAAAAACATGGAAGGCGCGTTTGCGCTGGCGGAAGAGGTGGATCTGTCGGGATGGAAGCTGACCCTGGTTGACGATGTGGCAACCACGGGAGCGACTTTAGATGCCTGCGCTGAGATACTGTTGGGAGCAGGTGCGCAGATGGTCAATGCTTTTACGTTAGCACGGGCAGCATGAAGTTTTCAGATATCTCTGGCCTAAGGAGGGAATATGGACGTGCAAATTTACAATCGCAATTTGGAGCTCACGGACCGTTTGAGGGAGTACGTGGATAAGAAGGTGGAAAAGTTTCCCCGTTATCTCCCTGGCATCGAGGATATCCGGGTGGATTTGGCGGCCACAAATCACCGGGACAGCTCACGTCGCATGGTAGCTCAGATTACGATCCGAGTCCCCGGCACGCTTCTTCGTGCTGAGGAACGTTCGGGAGATGTTTTTGCTGCGTTCGATGCGGTGATCGATAAGATCTACCGCCGCATTGATCGCTATAAGGGACGCCGGTTGAGCCGCCGTGTGGAGATACCCGCTTCTGTAATTGAGCCGGAAGTTCCTGAAGCTGAAGAAGTGGCACCAACTCCGACCGGTACCATCGTGCGTACCAAGCGTTTTGAAGTCAGCTCGGTCACACCTGAGGACGCTATCGAGCAGATGGAGCTCCTCGGTCACTTCTTCTACCTTTTCGTCGATGCTACGGATGGGCGGCTGAGTGTCATTTACAAGCGTGAGGACGGGGATTACGGTCTGCTCAAGCCGGTCTATTGAGCGTTTGAGCGGGGACAGCTTGACAGCAGTGCTGTCGCTCCCCCGTGATGGATACAGGCTGAAGGCTTGTGCCTCACGCAGTGCATGTGTGGGTAGGGAATAAAAAAGCGCGGCGCTCGAAAGCGCCGCGCTTTTTTATCTATAGCTGCGAATGACCTGCCTGGTTTCGTGGACTAGGCAGCGTCTTGAAGCTGTGGCGTTGTTTCTTCTGTTTCTTGGGAAGTCGGGACCAATGCGGCTTCAAAGACCTCGTCCATCGTTTCGGCGAAGACAATGTTGACCTGACGCAGGATATTCTTGGGAATTTCCTGCAGGTCCGGACTGTTGCGCTTGGGTAGAATAACGGTTTTCACGCCCGCACGATGCGCCGCCAGTAGTTTCTCTTTCAGTCCACCTATAGGCAAGACGCGGCCGCGGAGCGTGATTTCCCCTGTCATCGTAACATCCCTACGTACCGGGACCTGGATGAATGCCGAGAGGAGAGCTGTGGCCATGGTGATGCCACCGGAAGGTCCATCTTTAGGAATAGCTCCCTCCGGTAAGTGAATATGAATATCGGTTTTGTCGAAGCTCTCAGGTTCAATTCCCCAGGCTTCTGCTTGAGAACGCAGGTAAGTGAGTGCTGCCTGAGCGGACTCTTGCATGATGTCACCAAGCTGGCCTGTTAGGGTCAGGTTCCCCTTTCCGGGCATCAGTGTAACTTCCACAGGCAAGAGATCACCGCCGTTGGGTGTCCATGCCATTCCCATCGCGAGCCCCACTTCATCCTGTTTTTCCAGCCGCTCGTACATATACCGCGGTGGTCCCAGGTACTTCTCTACTGTTTGTGCACTGATGCTCATCAGTGGCTTTTTCTCCTCAGCCAGACGCCTGGCGGCCTTGCGGCAGAGGCTGCCAATTTCGCGCTCCAGATTGCGCACTCCGGCTTCGTAGGTGTACCCCTGAATCAGGTTGATCAAGGTGTTCTCGGAGAAGCGTGGAATATGGTCACCCAGGCCGTTCAAATCCACCTGTCTGGGGATGAGAAACCGCCGTGCAATTTCTATTTTCTCTTCCTCGGTGTAGCCGGGGAACTCAATGACCTCCATGCGATCTTGCAGGGCGGGCGGAATTGTATCCAGTATGTTGGCGGTGGCAATGAAGAGCACCTTCGAGAGATCGTAGGGAACTTCAAGATAATGGTCGGAAAAAGCATGGTTCTGCTCCGGGTCCAGTACCTCTAACAGTGCCGAGGAGGGGTCTCCCCGGAAGTCCATGCCCAGCTTATCGACTTCATCCAGCATGAAGACGGGGTTGATCGTCCCAGCACGTCGCATGATCTGAATGATGCGTCCGGGCAAAGCTCCGATGTAAGTGCGTCGATGCCCGCGAATTTCGGCTTCGTCACGTACGCCCCCCAATGAGACGCGTACAAATTCTCTGCCCAGCGCCTCCGCAATCGAGCGGCCAAGGGAGGTCTTTCCTGTCCCCGGCGGCCCGACAAAGCAGAGGATCGTGCTGCGGTTTTTGTCCGGCGCCAGTTTGCGCACGGCGATGTACTCCAAAATACGCTCTTTGGCCTTGGGCAGCCCGTAGTGCCTGGATTCCAGCACCTCCTCCGCATGGCTGATGTCCAGGTTGTCCTCGGTCATTTTTGTCCAGGGCAGATTGATGAGCCAGTCCAGGTAAGTGTGGATGATCCCCACTTCCGGCGCCATTGCGGGCATGATGGAAAGGTGCTCCAGCTCCTCTTGGGCGCGCTCACGAATAGGCTCCGGCAAATCACCCTGGTTGATCCCTTCTTGCAGCCGGTTGAGATCTCGGGTAAAGGTATCGGTCTCGCCCAACTCGCGTTGGATGGCGCGCATCTGTTCGCGAAGGAAATATTCGCGCTGTGACCGATCGACTTCTTGCTGAACGCGGGTCTGAATTTGATCTTCCAGCTCCAGTACGTCCATTTCACGGGCCAGGTGCGCGCTGATTTTCTGAAGACGTTCGACCGCGTCAAAGGTCTCCAGAAGATCCTGGCGCTGTTCCAGTTCCAAGTTGAGCATCTGCGCGATCAAATCGGCCAAAGGCCCCGGCTCCGAGACGTTCATCGCGTAAACATAGGCCTCATCGGGCAGGCTGTGATTCAATTGCACGACTTTCTCGAACATCGCCAATACGGCGCGCATCAAGGCTTCAACCAACGGGCTCGTTTCGGAAGTCTCTTCGACCAGTTCGACGGTGGCGACCAGATAGGGCTCAAGCTGGGTGAACTCCACAATGCGTACCCGGTCAAGCCCCTGCGCGATAGCGCTAGTCGTTCCATCGGGAAGGCGGATCGAGCGGGCAATCGAGATCTCTGTCCCAATGCGATAGATTTGATTCTCATTGGGGTACGTCTCTTCCTCGAGTGTTGGAAGTTGGGCGACGACCACCAGCGGCCAATCTTCCTGGACGGCAATTTCGAAGGCTTTAAGGGAAGGATCACGTCCTACATAAAGCGGCGTCACCATTTGTGGATAGATGACCAAGTCGCGCAGGGGCAGGATGATGGCATCAAAAGGACCCTCTTCGTGATCCATTTCATTGTCGTCTACAAAAAGGTCATCTGGTAATAAAGACATAGTATCCCAATCCATTGAGTTATTCACTTTCTTTCAAGCCTATTCATACCTGCCAGGGATCGTCTTCCCAATCTCCTTGCGGCAGGTATCGGGGATCATGTTTCGACCACAGTTCGCGGATATCGGCAGCCAGGAAAATAGAGCCCGCTACCAGGATGCCTGTCCCCGGTTTGAGGTGTTGGCAGGCCTGTTCCAGCGCGCGGTTGGGGTTGATGGCGATCTCAGCTCCATGTCCTAAGGCCGCACATTGATCGGCCAGCATATAAGGTGTCGAGGCCCGCGGATGATAGGAGCGGGTCACGACCACGTGCGCACTGATGGGCAGAAGCGCTTTGAGCATCCCGGAAATATCTTTGTCATTGGAAGCACCGTAAATCAGCACCCAACGTTGCTCGGGAAACCACAACTCCAATGAGTCGCGCAGTACCTCAACTGAGTAAGGGTTGTGTGCGCAGTCGACAATGACCAACGGGTCATGATTCAGGACTTCCATACGTCCGGGCCAGTTTGTCTTCTTGAGGCCCCGATGGACAACATCCTGGCTGACCCAGGAGGCTCCCTGTTCTTGCAGGATGGAGAGCGCAGCAATGGCGGTTACAGCATTCTCTTGCTGGAAGGTGCCTATCAAAGGTAACTGATACTCACCGTCTAAAGCTGATGGACTATTCGCGCGGGTCACCGTCAGCGTTTGGCCATCCGGAGAGCGCGAGCCTGGTGTCCAGCTCCAATCGTTTCCTACCAGGGTCAACGGAGCCTGGCGTTCTCCTGCTGCCTGCTCCAAGACCTTCTGGGCTTCAGGACGCTGCGGTGCGGAAACTACTGGGATCCCTGGCTTGATAATGCCGGCTTTCTCTCCGGCAATTTCGCCCAACGTATCACCCAGTAGATAGGTGTGATCCAGGCTCAACGACGTGATGATGCTTACCAATGGCGTGATGACGTTGGTTGCATCCAGTCGGCCTCCTAAACCAACTTCAATGACTGCCAGGTCTATTTTCTGACGCGCGAAGTAGAGAAAGGCCAGTGCCGTCGTTACCTCGAACATGGTGAGCCCCGGGATGGTCTCCACAACTGGCTGGATTTCCTCAACCAGCGCAGTCATCTCGGAGCGCGAAATGGGCTCGCCATTGATCCGCATGCGCTCGCGGTACGTGTGCAGGTGCGGTGAAGTGTACAACCCTACCTTGAGGTTGGCTTCTTGAGCAACGCTGGCGAGCATGGCTGCGGTCGATCCTTTCCCCTTGGTCCCTGCAACATGGATCTTGGGATAGGCTCCTTGTGGGGTACCTAACTGCGCCAGGAACTCCGCCACGCGATCGAGCCGGAACTCTTCGGGCGAATACCGCTCGATGCGCTGTTTTTCATAATCGACCAGGCCGTAGAGATAGCGTAGCGCGCTATGGTATTCCATACTGTTTCACCCTTGTATTCATCATCCGTTGCTGAGGTCAGCTCCTGAACTGACACCTGCCTATCATAAATAATGGAGCCGACCTTGCGGCTCCGATGGCGATTGTAACCGGTTTCCGAGCTTTGACAAGAAAGAGAAGTATACCATACTCCCGCAGCTCTTTTAGGGTTTTTGGGATGGAATGTGGCTCTAGAAGCGTGGAGTTTTTCGGATGATGTGAACCCTAAGTAATGTGATGATACCCCGGAAGGGACAAATAATCAACTGATCGCTAAGAAGTCGTTCGACGGTGCGGGCAGGATCTCTCCGACCTGATGTCAAATGGCGTAGACCGTCACCGGATAGGGGTGAGGTGGATGAAGGTCTGTTCTTTCCCCGGTCTGAGGAATCCCATGACCAGGTGATAGAGGGCAAAGAGTTCCAGGGCAAAGGGAAGGTAGCCGCCATATCCTAACAGCGGCATCTCAAAGATATGCAGGAAGTCTACGAAGGGCACCTGATAGATCCATTTGGGGTAGGAGTAGAAATTCCAGAACTCCCAGAAGAAACCGCAGATCAGGCACCCGACCCAGAGGGCCCTTATCGCCTGCCAGTTCCCCTCCGCCGTATGGGTGAGCAGCGTGCGGTTCTTCAGCCAGACGTTCAGCGGCTCGATGATGAAGTAGACGGAGACCCAGACGAACGGGAAGAAGTAGCGGGGCCAGAGGAGCAAGAGCGCCAGCATGGCCCAGCCAAGGGCGAAGAGCAGCGCGGTGGTGCCCGGCGTGGGCCGAATTTTGGGGCCGAGCCACGGGCGCTGCATTCTTCCGAACGTACTGACCAGCTCTGCTGTGCCAAAGACGGCCGGCATGACTGTCGAAAAACTCAACGAAGCCAGGCCGAAATATTGGAGGTCGGTGAACCATTCTCGTCCCAGATAGAACCAGTTCTGGGTACGGCTGTTGATCAGCTCGAAGAGCCACCAGGCCGGCGCCGAGATCAGAAACAGGCCGACGTAGGCGGCAGGATCGCGGGTCAGCAAAGAATTGCCTTTGCGCATGACGACCAGGCCATCTATGGCCAGGGCATATCCGGTCCACAAGGGAAAAAACCCCCAGTGTGTGCGCAAGCCGGTCAAAGTCCAGTTGAGCGCCCAGAAGATGGCGACCAATCCCAACCCTATCCATCCATGCAGCGGGTACCGGAAATACTGTTCTTTTGTCACCATTTTATCTCCCTTCTCTCTACCTTGCCTCTGGCTTCCCCGGCATCTTTTCAATGATGGCAGAGCTTGTATCTGCCCTGCGGGACGACTGCAAGGGTGTCCCTACAGGGTGCGAAGCTGTTTTCTCAGGTCAAGCGCAGGCCGGGCTCGATGTCTAAGTCCCAGCTCGCGCGGGCCCCGGCCTGATAGCGGTAGGTGCCGGCAGCGGCGATCATGGCCGCGTTGTCGGTGCAGAGGATGAGGGGCGGCGTGTAGACTGGGACGGTGACGCGGGCACGCACTGCCGCGCGGAGGGCCGTGTTGGCGGAAACCCCGCCGCTCAACAGAACGGCTTTGACGCCGAATTCCTGGACTGCCTGGGCCGTCTTATCGGCCAGCACTTCCACCACTGCGGCCTGAAATGAAGCCGCCATATCGGCGATGAAGCGCGATGGGCGTGGTGTGGGATGCTTTTCAAGTTCCCGAAGCACCGCCGTCTTCAGGCCGCTGAAACTGAAGTCATATGTACCGGGGAGCCAGGCTCTGGGGAGGTTGATGGCCCGGGGATTGCCCTGATGGGCCGTCTCCTCGATCACCGGGCCGCCGGGGTAGCCTAGTTCCAACATGCGTGATACTTTGTCGAACGCTTCCCCTGCGGCGTCGTCAAGCGTGCCCCCCAGGTAGGTATACTTCCCATGGTCGTGCATGAGATTCAGTTCGGTGTGCCCGCCGGATACCAGCAGATCCAGGATGGGAAACTCCAACTGCCCATTCGCAGCCCCTTTTGTCCCTGTTTCGAGCCAATGGGCATAGATGTGCCCTTCCAAGTGGTTGACCGGAATCAGGGGTAAGCCCAGTCCCAGTGCCGCACCCTTGGCAAAGTTGAGCCCTACCAACAACGAGCCCGGAAGTCCCGGGCCGTAGGTTACGGCAATGGCATCCAGGTCTTGCCAGTCGAGATGGGCCTGCTGGAGGGCCTTTTCCACCACAGTGCCAATCGCCTCGATGTGGGCGCGTGAGGCCATCTCCGGGAAGACCCCGCCATACTGGGCATGGAGATCGATTTGTGAAGCAATGACGTTGGAAAGGATTAGCTTCCCGTCTTCGACCACTGCCGCTGCGGTTTCGTCACAGGATGTTTCTATGCCTAAAATGCGTGTGCTCATCGGGTATCCTTCTTCTAAGGTAAGCCTGCACTAAGCCTTGGGTATGGGAATCACCAGGTCATAGGGGTAATCGGTCAAATTGTGTATGCTGCCTGCTTCGTCGATCCACATCACGTCTTCGAGGCGGCATCCCATTCCTTGCTCCGGATAGTAGAGCCCCGGCTCCAGGGTGAAGACGTGACCGGGCTGAAGGCACGCCTTGTTGTTGGGTGTATCGCTGAAGGTCGGTGCTTCGTGGACATCCAACCCCACACCGTGCCCCAGGCTGTGTATATAGCCTTCGAGGGCACTGGGAGTCTCCGCAATGGTCGCGTGACCGCGTTGATGGTAGAACTCGCAGGTCATCTGTTGATAACGACGGGTTTCCTGGCCTGTTTCGAGATGTGCCATGATGTGATCCAGACAGGCGCGGGTGTCCTCGTAAATGCGCTTCACGGCGTCAGGGGCATAGCCGAGACAGAAGGTGCGGGTCATATCGAAGAAATACCCGCCGCCTGCTTCGCAGGGGTAGATATCGAAAATGATACTCTCCCCAAGCCGCACGGGGTTGGAAAGCGTCCCTTTGTTATGCGGAACGCCGGCATCTCGTCCGGTGGAAAACATGAACCCCTCAGGGTCTTCAAGCCCTGCAAGGGCGATCAGCCGGCGGATGTATAGGTGCACGTCTCCTACGGTGAGGATCTCGCCCTCTGGTTTGCGGAGGATCTCGTCTTTGCCGGCGGTATGCGTTTGCAGGAAAGCCACGGTCTGGCGCACGATATCGATGGTGCGACGGCCTACCTCCCGGATCCGGGCGGCTTCCTCCGCGGATTTGGTGGCGCGTGCCAGCGTCAGCAGGTTGACGCCTAGATCACTCACGATCTTGATTTCGGGGAGCCCTTTAGCTAAGGCCTGAAGAAGGGCGTAGGCGTGGCCGCGGTCATCCATGCCGTAGAATCCCACCCGGCCTCGAATGTCCAGATCTTCGAAGATGCGGCGATAATAGGCCACGGTAGCAGGTATGAGATCCCCTTGGTGCTGTTTCAATAAGCCAACAAAATCATAGCGCGTATCCAGGATCACCGCGAGCCCTGTTTCTTGGGCGACTTCACGTTCGATGGGTTTGGCAAGCAGGACGGGGGGCATTCCGCGTCGTTTGATGACGAGCGTCTCTCCCAAGATGACGCCGTTGGTCAAATAGTAGAGAGACGGATTCCCGCGAACCTGTCCGCCAATCACCAGTGCATCCAGTTTCCGTGCTTCCATGAGCTGATCAAGATCGTTTTTCATATTCACCTCCGTAAGATCGAGATTAAAACCCAGATCCCCGATCCCAGAGCGATAAGGAATCCCAGGATCAGGGTGGCATAGAGCCAGTCTCCGGTGTTACTGATGGTGGAGAGAACCAATGCCAGGCTGATGGTCATGCCTGCAATGATGAGACTGAGCGCCAGGCGGGTAACCAGCTTATCCAGGCGGTCCAGGCTGAGCTTGTCCAGAGCGATGGGGATGGGATGGTATTCTTCCAGTCGATTGAGCACGCGCAAGCCGATGCGCGGGAGTTCGTCGACCAAATCGGCCCAGATCAGCCCTTTGTGCAGCAGGGCCTGGAGTTGGCGGCGACCAGGCAGGGCGGTCCGGGCAATCAAGCGGGTGACGTAAGGCTGCGAGAATTCGAAAATGTCGAATTCCGGGTCAAGCTGCCGTCCGATGCCCTCCATCATCGAGAGGCTTTTTCCCAGCAGCCAGTAGTTGGAAGGCAGGCGCAGCCGGTGTTCGAAGACCAGCGGTCGGACGTCGTTCATGAATTGGGCCGCACTGATTTCTTGGAGGGGGAGGCCATAGTAACGGTGCAGCAAAGTGCTGATACCGTGTACGAGTTTGTGTCGATCTACATCCGGCGGTGCTGCGCCAATATGGACCAGCTCATCGACCACGCCTCGTGCATCCATTTGTACCGCGACTGTGTAGAGGCGGATCAGATTGATGCGATCTTCGTCACTCAGATAGCCGACGATGCCGAAATCCATGACCCCAATAGCCCCATCCTTCATGACGATGAGATTCCCGGGATGGGGATCCGCATGGAAGTAGCCAGCCTCCAGCACTTCCTTGACCACGAAACGCGCGGCATACCCGGCAAGGGCTTCCAAGTCGTGTCCTGCGGCTTTTAGGGCCGGTAAATCGTCGATCTTTATCCCGTCGATGCGTTCCAAGGTGAGGACCCGCTTCGTGGTATAAGCCCAGTGGGCCTGAGGGATATAGAGACCCGACTCGTCGCTAAAATTTTGTTTGAAGCGCTCTGCGTTGCGGGCTTCTCGGCGGTAATCTAACTCGGCGTGCAGGGTGTTGGCAAACTCATCCGCAATTTCTTCGAGGTTGTTCTTATGCCCCATGGGAGTGTAGCGCTGGACGTAGTGGGCCATCTCTTGGAGAATTTCCAGATCCACCGTGATCGTTTTGAGAATATTGGGACGCTGAACTTTGATAACGACGCGTTCCCCGCTGTGCAGGGTGGCGGCATGAACCTGTCCCAGAGAGGCCGCAGCCATCGGCTCCGGGTCGATGGTGTCGAAGATAGCTCCGGGAGGCGCTTTGAGCTCATCCTCGATGACTTTTTGGATCTCCTCCCACGGCAGCGGTGGGACAGCATCCTGCAGCTTGGCCAGCTCTGCAATGTACAGCGGCGGGAGAATATCGGGGCGTGTACTGAGCATTTGCCCGAGTTTGACGAACGTCGGCCCCGATTCCTCTAAGGCTATGCGGAAATGTACCGGGAGCGTCTTGGGTTCAGAGAGGGGCTGGGGACGGAGTTTTTGCAGCCAGGGGCGTTCGGTGGGCAGTAAGTTCAGCACAAAGCCAAACCCGTGGCGCACAAAGATATTGAGGATATGTTGGTAGCGCTGTAGGTGTTTGATTTGTCGGGTACCGGGAAGATTAAGCACAGCTCCCTCCACCCACTAACCCCGGCAGGATACTCTCGCCGGGATTACGGGACACCTGCCGGTCGGTGCAACGTTTTAGAATTGCGAGGTGAACCCGGACGGCCTCAAGATTTAGGGCGCACACCACCCTCCCGGCTCCCTGTACGGTTCCGGCAAGAATGCGCCCCCAGTTTTTGGACAGGTTTTGGCAGCCTGTGTCGGTAAAACTCAGCAGGGCCAATTGATTCCCACGTAGAGCAGCAGCAGGAGCAGGCTTACAAAGATGAAGCTGCGCCAGACCATGCTGCTTATGGGAAAGGACTCGTCCAGTATCAGTTTGTTGTTTTCTTGTTGCATAGACGCTTCAGTGCAGGTCCTACTACGTAAGATTAATGCCGTTTTCACAGACTAACAGCACAGCATTCATGGATAAGGCCTAAGCCTTTTTGGACGAGGCGGCGGCCACCTCTGCTTTGAGAGCCTCAATCTGCGCTTGCAGATTCTTGATGTCCTCGGTGGTGGACAGGTGCATCTCTTTGAGAGCCGTATCCATTTCCTCGCGGATGAGTGTGCGCAATGCTTTGCGTTCCTCTTCGCCGCGCTTTACCAGTTTCTCGGTGAGTTCTTTAACCTCATCACGTGCTGCTCCACCCTGTTTTACCAACTCTTCGACATAGACCTGTGCTTTTTCGCGCGTGATGGAGAAGAGTCCAATGCCCATAAGTATCGACCGCTCGATCTGTTCCTTTAGCATCTTTTACCTCCGTATGGATTGTATGGAAACTCAAGGCTTTCGAGCCCCTGGAAAGGTTACTGATGGGTGAATCACTTATATAGTAATACGAATCCCCAGTAAATCAAAACCCGGTCACGCGATACTTGATCAGTGTCCAGAGGACGGTCAAGCCATCTTTCCAGGAGACCTTCTTCCCCTCAAAAAACTCGCGGCCTGTGTAGGAGATGGGAACTTCATACATGCGGTATCCCTTGAGCAGAATCTGGACGGTAATTTCCGGGTCGAAGCCCCAGCCTCTGGCTCTGAGCCGTAGTTGGCTTGCAACTTCGCGGGTGAAAACTTTGTAGCAGGTTTCCATGTCCGTAAGGATGGTGTTGTAGAGGACATTGGTCACGGTGGTCAGAAAGCGATTGCCCAGCATGTGCCAGAAGAACATGGCCTTGGTTGGGCCGCCCCGAAAACGAGAACCGTACACAACTTGGGAGCGCTTTTCCAGGATGGGCCGGAGGAGTTCGATATAGTCGCGTGGGTCATACTCCAAATCTGCGTCTTGGATGAGCATGATGTCACCGGTTGCGTGCTCTAATCCTGTGCGTACGGCGGCCCCTTTGCCTTGATTGGTCTGATGAAAGAGAATCTGTATTTCGGGGGCTCCCCGTAGTGTGTTGAGGTACTCGCGTGTGCCATCTTTGGAGCCGTCGTCGACGACCACGATTTCACGCTCGAGCGTTATTTTGTCCTCACGTGCATGTCCGCTCCACACGGTAATGGTGAGGTCAACAGCTTGCACCCGGGCGATGATTTCGGCAATCGTGTCAATTTCGTTATAGGCGGGAATAATAACCGAAAGTCTCATTGTGCCTCCGAGTCTGAATGAGCGTCGATTTCCCAGGTCTGGAGCTGCTTCATGAGGTGATAGGCGGTGAAATCGAGCTGCAGTGGGGTGACTGAGATGTAACCCTGTGCAAGTGCCCCGATATCGGTCCCTGTTTCTTCGATGCCGGTAGGGGGATCGCCTCCGATCCAGTAATAGGGCCGCCCGAAGGGATCGGTGCGCTGGACTAAGGCATCCCGATAGATTCGCAGCCCCATGCGCGTTATCTGAACGCCCTTGATCTGCTCCGCCGGCAGGTCGGGCACGTTGACATTGAGAAAGGTGTCGGGCGGCAGCCCCTGGCTGAGTACCACACGCGCCAGGCGTGCGGCGAAGGCTGCTGCGATGCTGTAGTCGGCAACGCGCTCCCACGTATCCAACGAGATGGCGATGGAAGGGATGCCACCGATGGCTCCTTCCATTGCTGCCGTGACGGTGCCGGAGTAGGTGAGGTCATTCCCCAGATTGGGTCCTTTGTTGATCCCGGCGATGACCATGTCCACCGGTTTGTCGGCCAGCCCCATCAGTGCCAGAGCAATAGCGTCAGAAGGACACCCGCTGGTGATGATCGCCGGCATCCCATTGGGCAGCGCTCCAGGGTCGGCACGCAGGGGCTTGTGCAGCGTTTTGGCATGGCCCGATGCACTCCAATTGCGATCTGGCGCCAGGATCGTAATCCGGCCCAGGGGTTCAAGCGCTTCTGCCAGTGTCGAAAGTCCTGCGGCTGTCACGCCGTCATCATTGGTGATGAGAAAATGGGGTAGCGTTTTTCCCTCCAAACGTATCCTCTCCGGCAAGTAGTCTAAGAACGATTATACATGTTCGTGTGGAAGGGGCAAGTATAGCCTTTTTTCAGTAAGAAACAAGAAACACTAGTCCTTGTTTTGGTATGTAGATTGTTAAAATTTGACCTTTGAGTCGGTTTGACTTGCGTTTCATGGAGAATCTTACTATAATTGAGATATGTTCTTCAATACTGTTAGGAGGGAACCATGAGCGTTATCAAAGTTGCAGCAAGTTCCCGTTCCACATCTGTCGCTGGGGCCATAGCCGGCATTGTGCGGGAACAGGGGGAGGCGGACGTCCAGGCCATTGGGGCTGGTGCGGTCAATCAGGCAGTCAAGGCTATTGCTATCGCCCGCGGGTACCTTGAGCTTGATGGCATCGATGTTGTGTGTGTTCCCACCTTTTCTGAGGTCATTATCGACAGCAAAGAGCGCACCGCAGTGCGGATGAAAGTCCTTGAGGTTCGTAAGCTTGTACAGGGCGGCGAATAAGCCGCCCTATTTTGTCCGGGGTAGTGCCTATAGCTCGGGAAGGTCGAGGAGCAGCGTCTCTACCAGCAGGCGCGTGTTCGCGTTACTTCCCAAAGCAAGCTGTGCATCTCCTAGAGCGCGGAGTGTACGTGCTGTAACCTCTACGCTTATGGAGCGGGCAATCCCCTGAAGTTCCTCGCGATATTCCTGGTAGGTGAGGCCTTCGGCGGTCTGCGTTTGCAGGAGCAGCACGTCACGCCAGCAGGCGCGCCAGTATTCCAACGTCTGGGGAAGGCGGGTGGGATTTTCTGCGATCTTTCCCGCCGTCTCGAAGCGGGCAGGCAGGTCGCTGCGGAGCAGCGTGATCATCGTCTGTAAGGCTTCTTGCATCTGTTGTAAGTGATCGGGCTGGGTAATGGCCTGGACCGCCCATCCCATGCGTCCACCTGAAAGCCGGGCGAACTGCTGCGCCTGTGGCTGTGCAACCCCCCACGAGGCAATGAGACCTTGCTCTACAGTGTGAACGTCCAGCGGGCGAAGTGGGAGGTGTTGGCTGCGCGATACGATGGTGGGCAGAAGTGTATCTGCGTCGCTGGCCAGCAGGATCAGGTGTGCGTACTGCGGGGGCTCCTCCAGTGTCTTGAGGAGTGCGTTGGCGGCGTTAGGATTGGCCTTCTCGAAATCGGTGATGATGGCGACCTTGTAGGCGCTTTCGTTGGGCGTAAGGGCCAGAAATCGCTCCAACTCACGGATCTGTTCGATTTTGACCCCGCGACCTTCCTCCTCCGGCTTTACTACGAGCAGATCGGTGTGGTTCCCGGAGGTGACCCGGCGGCACACGGCACAGATGCCACAGGGACGCACTTCAACGTCGGCTTCGCAGAGCATGGCTTTGACCAACGTCAGTGCCAGTGTGTATTTGCCCACACTGGTCGGTCCGGTGATGAGCAGGGCGTGCGGGATTTCCCCTCTTGCTACTGCTACCTGGAGCTGGTGCACAGCCCACTCATGTCCGATGATCGGCCAGGGGTTCGATTTTTTGTCGCTATTCATTCTTTCTTCCCTCGGTGATCTTACTTCAAGTTCTGCTGGCAGTCAAGGACAGGACATATGTATACAGCTCGTCGGTGAACCCACCCCTGTTCTCCGGCGTGACGTACACGATCGTATACCAGGCGGTGGACAGGCGCTTGATGACATTTAGCAGCAGTTCCGGGCGGACGACGACGATTGCGACGCGATACGTCGGTTTTTGCAGCAGATCCAGCGCCTCAACCCACCCCCGGCCCAACTTCAATTCCAGCGGACCGAGTTCGTCCAGCACGAAGACCTGGGTGGGAAAACTGCTCCTCAAGGCCCTAACGCCGCGTGTCAGGGCCTGGGGGTCCATGTTGAAGTGTGCCAGCAGGATTCCGGCTCGCTCGCCGAACGGAAGC
>JAVEWB010000362.1:0-3208 GCA_034004765.1 Anaerolineae bacterium | reverse complement strand
CCTTGAACGCTTCCAAACTCTCAGGACTGGAGGCGACCGACCAGTTCACCACCGGCCATTCACGATCCACCGGCACCTCGAAGAGCAGCACCCCCTGCACCAGCGGGTAGGAGGCCTCGATCGAAGTGAACGTATCCCGAAACCAGGCGGCCTTATCTCCCCCCTGCTCCGCCGTGCCGATTTCGGTGATCATGATGGGCTTGCCCCACGGCAAGGCTGCCTGGTACTGCCCGTCGAACAACTCGTGAAAGGTCCTCCACTTCGCCCACTCGGCAGCGACGACGGTCCCGTGATTGAGCGTCGTCGTGCCGACCCAGTCCACCACATCGCCGCCCGGGTAGTAAAGCGCACCGTCCTGATTGAGCCACATGCCGCTCCACAGGAACTGCACATTGGTGGCCCGTTCCTCACGGAAGAGCTCCACGATGTGTCGGAACGCCGCCTTGTAGCCCTCGGGATCTCCCTGCCAGGGATACCACGAGCGGACGCCGGGCGCGGTGCTCTGCTCATGCGCGAAACGCAGGATCAGCGGTACGCCGACCGCCCGGGCGCTCCGGGCCCACGAACGAATGTAGCCATCGTGCGCCCCCTCGCTGATCGTCTGCAGCGAATACTCCGCCTGCACCGCGGTGGGATCGGCAAAGTTGCGCTTCCAGGGCTCCCAGGTGATCACCGGCGTCAGCCCGCGCTGCGCGGCCACCGTCACCCAATAGCTGGGGAACTCCCGATCCGTGCTGCCCCAGGAGGTGAACCACAGCACATACTGCATCTTATGCGCCACCAGCTTTTCGAAGCCGTAGATGCCGTTGAAGGCGTCATACGGCGTCCCGTTGAGGTAGACCCCCAGTCCGACCTTGCCCGCCGGATTCAGTGCCGCCACAGGGCGGGGTACCGGTGGATAGGTTGGCGTGGGGGTCACCGTCGGTGTAGGCGTTGACGTGGGCGTCGGCGTCATCGTCGGTGTCGGGGTGATGGTGGGGGTTGGCGTGGCCGTGGGTGTCGGCGTCACGGTAGGCGTAGCAGTAAGCGTCGGCGTCACCGTGGGTGTCACCGTCGGGTACGCCAGCGCCAGCGGCTGGCAGGAAACCACCAGCAGCGAAAGCAGGCTGATCAGCCAATAAGACCCCCCCATCCTCTTGCTCAAGTTCGATTCTCCTTCCTCATTGTGCCCTGCCGCTTACCTCAGTCAGCCTGCCGCAGCACCAGCGGCAGCCAGGTAAACCGCCGATAGACGGCCAGGTAAGTCTGCGCTTCAGCGCTCCCCTTGATCGTGTGACTGGCCGCACCGCCATCCGACCACGAGACGAACCGCAGCCCGCCCTCCTGCAGGGGAGCAGCAATCGTGCGCTGCGCGTTCACCATCATAGGCACGGTGAACGGCGTGGTATAGAGATCCCCATCGTAGATCAACGGCAGGCCGCTGGGGCTCGACGTAAAAGTATAAGGCACCGTCTGCGGCAAGATCTCCATGCAGGCCTCGTCCTGCAAACGCCCAATGCCGCTGCCATCGATTCCGTTATCCGTGACCGTCAAACAAAGCACCACCGAGGTATCGTCATTATGGGAAGGGATGCTCAGGCTGCCCGCCGCCCCCGATGCACTGGCAAAGGGGGAGTGGAAGTGGTTATTGAAGAACCACCGGGCAGTCCAGCTCATTGCACTCCCCGGCAGGACTCCTTCTTCAAGATCCGTCGCCAGCCCGCCAAAGGTAATGGAAATACCCATCGTGTAGGTCATCCCGGCAGTGGGGGTCAGGATCACAGCCGTTGGCGCCAGATTGCCCACCGTCACCGGGAGGTCGGCCGAACCCGAAGCGCCCTGGAAATCGGTCGCCGTCAGCACCGCCGTGTACGTCCCCGAAAGCGTATAGGTGTGCGTGGGGTCTGCGAGCGTTGAGGTGATGCCATCCCCAAAGGCCCACAGGTAGGAGAGCGTTCCCGCGTCCTGATTCGGGTCCGTAGAGCCGGTGCCGGAGAAGGCCACCGTGAGCGGCGGGTAGCCGTTCGTGGGAGTCGCACCGATCCTTGCCGTAGGCGGAGTGTTGCCGCCCGGCGTGTAGCGGATACGGCGCACGTCGCTGGGACCGTTGGGGTCCGTGTTCAGCGAGACGTAGTAGAGATCTCCCTCAGGGCCTAAGGCCAGGTGAACCGGCGCAGTGCCGGGAACCGAAACGGCCTGTGCAAACTCGTGCACGGTCGCCGCTCCGCCGTCATCGAAGGTCAAATACTTGATCCAATTGCCTCCGTAATCGGTGAAGAAAAGCGCGTCGTGGTAGGTGATAGGATAGGTCAACCCTGTACCGGTGTAGAACGCCCCCAGGACAACCGCCGCGCCCCCCTCGGCATCGCCCGGATTGGTGTACGCATAGAGCGGGGCCCTCACGCCATTATTCGGCTCCTGGTCATAGAAGGCCTGACAGACGGGAAGTGTAGGCGTATAGTCCTTGTAGAGCGAGTGGCGCTCATTCCCGCTGCTTCCCCCCTCGTAGCAGGGCCAGCCGAAGTTCTCCGCCCGCCCGCCGTTGATCTCCTCCCACGAATACCAGCCGACATCGCTGGTGTAGACGGTCTGGGTCACGGGGTCGAGCACCATGCGGAAGGGGTTGCGGTGTCCGTAGCTCCAGACCCTGGAGCGGTTGTGGGCCGGGTTCCCATCGTAGAAAGGATTGTCCGCGTAGCCCTCGCCTGTGAGCGGATCGATCCGCAGCACTTTGCCCCCCAGGCTGTCCAGATTCTGGGCGCGCAATGCCCGTGGATCGGGCGTGATGTAGGGAGCGCCTTCGCCGTTGCTGACGAAAAGCGAGCCATCGTGGCCAAACAACACCATACCAATGCTGTGCGAAGGTCCCTCCGAAGGGAGACAATCCTTGATCGGGACGCCGCCGGCATCGCACGCCGGGATTCCATTCTCCCCACCGGGGTCCGCAGGGTCGCCGATGTTGGCCAATGTGCTGTTCTTCCCCAAAAGCACCACGATGCTGCCAGGGTCCGCTACGTTGGTATCCGTCAGGAAGGCAGAGACCCGGATCAACCGGCTGACGCGCGAGCCCCAGCCATCCCTGCCATCGACCGCATAGTCGTACCCCGGCAGATCGGGGGGATCATACGTAAAGAGCAGGTAGACGTAGGGGCTGATCGGGAAAGAGGGGTGGATCGCCATCCCCACCAGGCCGCGGTTCCAGTTATTGTTCACCAGATCTGAAATATCG
>JAVEWB010000361.1:0-3208 GCA_034004765.1 Anaerolineae bacterium | reverse complement strand
CTCGACAACGAAAAAGGTGATAACTTACTCATTACTCAGCCTCAGGTTCCAGCTCCGCGGCAGGGTAAGCTTTCCAAAAAGTACGCCACCCGAAATTCCTCACTATCGCCGTAGAAGGGATTTGGAACAGGACCAGCGCAAAGCCGATGAGATCGCCGGAAGCGGCTGCGCCGTTCAAGAAAGAAAGCAGCATCAAATCGAACGCCACTTCATTCGGCAAAGGATACCAGCGTCCCAACGCAACCACAGCGAGGGGCAGCAAGGACAGGATCACAAAGGGGCCCAGGAACGTGATCAAGAAACGGCTTCGCGACATCGGGCCGTCGTAATAGGCATAGAACAACAGCTTGGCGGGCCAGATGCCAATCAGAGTCTGGTCCGTCAAGCCCATATGGGGCGTGCAGAACGCGTGGATCATTTCATGCACAGGAATGAGAAAAATGAGGATGAAGGCCAGCGTCCACAGGGAGAACGACACGGACGGAGGAGAGCCAACAGAAGATCCAGGGGGGAAGGCGAGAGCAAACAGGCCGCCAAGCAGCGCCAACGTCACCAGCGCCACGGGAACAGCCAACAACTGCAATAGGAGAGGCCCCGGCTCACGGATACCCGACCAGCCGTCGGCCAGTGGGTCAAAGTCAGGATTTTCAGGAACTGCGCCGTAGTGAAGTTTCATGGTCTTCTATTCCTCAGTGATTTACCTTCCCGCAGGACCGAACCTGCGGGAGGGTATAAGCTCACTTCGCGATGAGATACCCGCCAAGAAGCAGCACCAGAACGCCCGCGGTCCGCGTCGCGTCGATCGGGCGCACCGGAACACCCAGCCACCCAAAATGGTCGAACGCCATACCTGCAAGAAGCTGTCCTGTGATGATAAGCGTGACCATCATCGTGCTCCCCAGCCGTGGCAGGGTTATATTCATCGTCTGATACAGGATCAGACCAAAGGCACCCACACCCAACATGTACCAGGGCAAGGTGGCCCAGTCATGCATCTTCTCGCCGCCGCGCAGGAGCAGCACTACACCCGATAGAATCATCCCTCCGGCGTGAACGATGAAGCTGCTCGACGTGGCCCCGACCCGCTGCCCCATCGCGCCCGCAATGGGGGATTGAATGCCGACCGACGCCCCGCCGATCAGCCCGATAACAATGGTCGCTATGTATTCAAGCATTGATGTCTCCTGTATGCAATTGAGGTGAGCGTCACCTTTTTTAATCCTGCGCTTCGAACTGCGTCAGCGTGTCATAGAGCAGCGTGACGAACAGGTCAAAGTGGTCGTCGATCCTCTCCGGGAACGTCGTGTCAATGTATTCGAGGGTATCATACTCCGTGTGCCGGATGACGCCCTCTTCGCCCAGGTCAAGGTCCACCTGGGTCATGCCACCTTGCTCTCCCAGGTCCCAGTTGGTCGCCTCGAAATAGGCAAACTGGATGCCGGCCTCCTGGAACGGGCCATAATCCGCGCACTCGCAGGGGGTGCCATCCGGTTCATCCATATCTTCAGCCGCGCGTGCCTCCAGATCAAAGCCCGCTTCTTCCGCTCGCTCCATGATCCAATCGCGGAGGGTTCCCGGCCCCGGATCGCCATACACATACGCGACGTCGCCGGCAGCCAGGCTGTCCAGATTGATCATGCCCACAGTGTTTTGGATCTCCGCGTCGTCCATCCGACCGGCATAGTACCGCGAGCCGTCCAAATCCGCCTCCTCAGCACCGAAGGCGATCAGACGGACGTTGTAAGGCGTCTCCACATCTTGAAGCAGCTCGGCCACCTCCAACAGCACGGCGACCCCCGAAGCGTTGTCATCCGCCCCTTCCGCCTCATCGCTCGAATCGTAATGCGCGCCGACGATGAGCTCCTCGGTCGATACCCCCGGCTTGACGGCGATCACATTGACAGACTCCAGCTCCTCCTCGTTCTCTGTGACGAAGGAAAAAGGTTGCACCGCCACCTCATAGCCATACGCCTCGAACGCCGCCTCGACATAGGCGGCGGCCTCCGCCTCCTCCGGCGAGCCGGGCAGCCGGGAGCCAATCTCCTCAGAAAGCACTTCGAGATGCTCGCGGGCAAGTGAGCCATAGGAGGTTTCGGGAGCCACGGTGGGCAGCATCTCGGGAACTACGGTCGGCATTTTCGTCGCAGGGGGTGGCGCGCTTTGCCGCGTCGGCGCCGGTTCAGCCGGGATCAAGACAGGGGCAGGAGCACTCGCCCGCCTGAAATTACAGGCAAGCAGGAGCACGAAACAAACTGAGAGTAAAACAAAGATCCTTGTACGTGTGGTCATAGACTCTCCCTTGTGATTTCTCTCGTACCATGAGACTCGTTATATACCCACTGCCTATTCTGCAAATATACCCTGGAAAGAGCAATCAGATGTTGCGCAGTACTTCAGAGGTCCCAAACTCTAGTTCAAGGTGCTCGACCCTTTCGTCTCAGGGTTCACAAACTGCTTCGATCTCTCGAATCAGTATCGGCAAATTGGGTCGAGTAAACTGTATCTCCGGGGCAGGGATGCGGTGGTGTTTAATATCTGGAGGAAGATGCTTGTGGTGAGGATACGTTAAAGCCAACGTTGGGTCATTTGGATGAGGAAAATCATCGTACCAATAAAGGCGTTCCACGCCGCGGTAAACCTCATATCCATATGAGGTAATTAGCTCCGCGCTAAAATCTAATTCCTCTCTCATTCGCAGCCGAAGTCCATTGATGAAATAGACTTCTCCTTCCGCAATGCCAGTGCAAGGACTCTCAGCCCATACAGACACCGTGGATCTCTGAACCGTTGGGCGATTCAAAAGCTCAGCCACGAATTTACTATAACTGGCAAGCGAATCAAGGGGAGTTTTAGACATCTCAGTAAGCAGGCTGGACCCGCAGAGTCTCAACTATGTCATGCTGCTCTATCTGCTCCGTATACATCTGCTTGCGCCGCAGCCATGTCTCATATATACCCTTCCAGCGGGTAAAATCTGCACGGGTCTCGTCGTATTCGTCGTATTCTTCCAGCCTGCCAGTCATCAAGGCTTCATAAAAATCAGCACTGAGGATACCATACTTTTCTTCATAGAGGGACAGACGACGCTCAAGTAGCTTCATCTCAATAACAATTTCGTGAATCTCCATCTCGTCACCTCAACTCGTTCCAGGCCTTTACACTAACTTTACCACATTTCACAGGGCCAAGCAAGCACACAAAGGTTCAC
>JAVEWB010000024.1:0-14947 GCA_034004765.1 Anaerolineae bacterium | reverse complement strand
GCTGAGGCCCGCAGCACGTTCGGCGTCAACGGCGCCGGAGTGACTATTGCCGTGCTGGACAGCGGGGTTGATTTCTCCCACCCCGATCTTGCCAAACGTATCATTGCCCAACACTGCTTCACCCACAGTGCCTGCGCTCCTAACGGGACCAACGAGGGCGAGAGCGCCCAGGATGTCCATGGGCACGGGACCCGAGTGACAGGCATCCTGGCCAGCCAGGGGAGCATCAGCCCGCAAGGCATCGCTCCCGGTTCAGCCATCGTTGCCGTGCGTGTGATGGACGACTTAGGCCAGGGTTGGACCTCGGATGTGATTGCCGCTATTGACTGGGTGATCGCCAACCAATCGAAGTTAGGCATAAAGGTCATAAACCTCAGCCTGGGAGGAGGTCGCTATACCGGAATCTGTGACGATCAGGACGCCATCACGTTAGTCTACGCAGAGGCCATCCAGCGAGCACGCGATGCAGGGATCACGGTCTTTGCAGCCGCCGGGAACCAGGCGGAGAATAATGCGCTGGTCGTGCCGGCCTGCGTCTCCGGTGCCATCGCGGTCGGCGGCACCTACGATGCCGACATTGGTACGCGCAACTGGGGGAGCTGCGTCGATACAAAAACTGCAGCCGACAAAGTGGCCTGCTTCAGCAACAGCAGCGAGGCGCTGGACCTGCTGGCTCCGGGGGCAGATATCAGGACCACAGCTATCGGCGGGTTGGTAACCAATGATGCAGGGACCTCGATGGCTACACCGCACGCCGCTGCGGTGGCCGCACTGCTGCTCCATAAGGATCCCGGGCTGACGCCGGACGAGATCGAGCGCATCTTGAAAGAGACGGGCGTCAGCGTCACCGATCCGCGCACCGCCCGCGTCACGCCGCGCATCGATGCGTATGCCGCGCTGAAAGCCATTGCCGCACCCACACAGACGACCCTTTCTGGGGCGGTCTATCTCCAGGGGCGGACCAACCACAGTCAGACCACGCTCTGGCTCAGCGAAGCCGCATGCCCCTCGACCGCCGCGCCTCCCACGGCGGCACTGACGGTCACGACAGGATCACAGGGAGCGTTCACCTTCACCCTGACCCCAGGGAGCACCTACCGCTGCCTCTACGTTCAACATCCGCAGTACCTGCCGGCACAGCATGCCCTCCCTGCCTCCAATTTGGGTGCAGTCACCCTGCCGGCCGGCGACGTGATTGCAGATAATGTGATCAACATCTTCGATCTGACACGGGTGGCCTCACGCTACAGCACCAGCGAGGCCATCGCCGACGTCAACCATGATGGAACCGTCAATATCTTCGATCTGACCTTAGTGGCGGGGAACTACGGTAAACGCGGCCCCATCACCGAGTGGAAGTAGACAGCAAAAAATTTCAGCCGATCAAGGAACTCAGCCTATGAAAATCAAACTTAGTGTTCTCTTATTTGCCTTGACCCTGGTATGGCTCTGCAATGCGTGCACACCCCAGCCCACGCCTTCCCCTGCGCCCACCACCACGCAGGAGGAAACGCCTCCGGCTGCAGCAGCCATCGTGCGTCTCACTCCTGAGCAGATCGAGGTGAGCCCCGGTCAGATCGCGCAACTTGACGTGGTCATCGAACAGGTCGAGGGATTGTACGGCGCAGATCTGATCCTGGAGTTCGATCCCGCCGCCGTGGAAATTGTGGACGCGGACCCCCAGCAAGCAGGGGTACAGATCACCCCCGGGGAGTTTCTGAGCGCCGACCTGGTTGCCCAAAATCAGGCAGACCTCGATCAAGGCACCATCCTGTACGCCGTCTCGCAGATGGCCCCTAAAGAGGCCGCATCCGGCAGCGGGACACTGGCCACGATCATGTTTACAGGAAGAACCCCCGGCGATACGGTGGTGACGTTCAAACAGGTCTTGCTGGCCACTTCTAACGGAGAACAGATCATACCAACGATCCCTGTTGTCTCCGTCACGGTCCATGTCAAGGAAGAATAAATTGGGAGGTCGATCATGATGCATACAAGCTGGCAGAAACTATGGATAGGGTTCTTACTCCTGGTCGTGGCTCTAGGGACGCTTTCCCCCGTGCTGGCGCAGAGCAGCCCCGTAGTCAAGGTAAGCCCAACAACCTCGACCATTGACCCGGGGGAGATGGTCAAAGTCTCAGTGACGGTCGAAAATGTCACCGCTCTTTACGGCGTGGAGCTGCAAATCAGCTTCGACGCCAATCTTCTGGAAGTCGTGGATGCCTACCCTACCGAAGAGGGGACCCAAGTGGAGCACGGAGGGTTCCTGAGTCCGGATTTCGGCATTAACCAGGTCAGCGGCGGTGTCATCGATTACACACTCACCCAGGTAGCACCCAACGAAGCCGTGAGTGGCAGCGGCGTCCTGATCAACATCACTTTCCGAGGCAAAGCAGAAGGAACGTCCGGGATTGCGTTGAGCAACGTCCTGCTGTCGGATATCGATGGGGGTCCCATCGCCAGCACCAGCCAGAATGGCACCCTCACGGTAGGAGAAGGCACCACCTCCACACCGCTGCCCGACCAGACCTCTCAGCCTACGGCAATCCCCCCAACCCCCATACCCACAGCCCTTCCCGCCATCACGCCAACGCCGGTTCCCAACACCGCTTGGGGGTCAGACTGCAACGCCATCCAGGGTTACCACGTCGTCCAGAGAGGAGAAACCCTTTACTCTATCGGACGGGCCTACGCCACACTGCCACAGGCCATCGCCCGCTGCAATGCGCTGGTCAATCCCGGCATCCTCCATAACAGCAACCGACTGGCCATTCCAACGGCCCCTTGGACGCCGGTTCCTGCCGGACCCGTCGCACAACGGCAGTTCACACCGGGAAGCGCAGTCCCTATCCCACAGCCGACCGCCTGCCGCTACACCCATACAGTCCAGCCACAAGAGACGCTCACCAGAATCGGCCTGCATTATGGGGTCAACATCTGGGCCATCGCCCGTGAAAACCAGATCTACAACCTGCACCTCATCTACAGCGGACAGCAGCTCTGTATCCCTTAGCCATCTTACCCGATCCTGAAGGCCTTTGAGGCCTTTAGGATCGGGTAATGAAAATCGTATAGTCACCATTTCGTAATTGCATTGTAACGCCCAGTTCTGTGCTTTAATTTACAATAAAAAGAGAACTTCCAGATCTGACCGTACAACTGCAAAGTACAAATATGGTTTAAGGGGGCTAATCAAATGGGCAAAGAAAGATGGTTCATCCTCATGACCTTGGTCATGATGGTAGTCGGTCTGTTTCCTCAATCCGTCGCAGCAGATGACGCAAACATCTATACGACCGTCTCGGTCACCGACATCACCTCAGGCGCAGCAGTCACCGGCGCCACCTTCACCACCGACATCAAAATAGGCGTTACCAACAACACCGTCCCACCCAACGGCATCATGGGTGTGGACCTCTGGCTGCGTTTCAACAACGCCGTCCTTTCTGTCGATGACGCCGATAACAACCCGGCCAACGGGACCCAGGTCACCGTCAAGAACGACTTCTTCGGCGGATCGCTGGTCCAGGCCACCAACGAAGTCACGACCTGTCCCGGCGGCGGCACCTGCATCCACCTGGCGCTGAGCCACACCGGCAGCGCGGTCACCAATCACACGGGAGCCATTGCCACCGTGACCTGGGCGGCCCTGGCCACCGGGAGCACCGGACTGGAAATCGTCCTGCCGGATACCGTGCTGGCCGACGCAAATGGGAGTGCGATTGCGATCAACAGCATTACCGTCCCGGCCATCACGGTAATGGCCCCTGGCGTCATCCAGAGCAGGGTCAGACGGCAGGGATCGCGCACCGACCACGGTGATATTGCGATCACCGCCTACAGCACGAGCAATAATGTGGTCGGTACCACCACGACTGCAACCAACGGCAACTTCAGCCTGAGTGTCCCCCAGGGCGGGACCTACCTGCTTCAGGCCACCTACCCCGGCTACCTGAAATCCCAGCGCTCCAATGTCTACATTGCAGGCGCAACCATCAATCTTGCCGAGACGTGGCTCAAGGGTGGAGACGTCAACGCCGATAACAACATCAACATCCTGGACGTCGTCACCATTATCAGCCGCTATGGAACCACCGGTTGGACGCCGGAAGATCCGGTGGACATCAATGACGACGGGATCATCAATATCTTCGATCTGACCATCGCCGCCGGAAACTTTGGCCGGTACGGACCCGTTGCATGGTAGAAACACAGGATCCTGAAGAGTTCTGTGCGCTTCAGGATCCTGCTCTTATTTTTTTCACAGCCGGTTAGAAAGGACAAAGATGAGCACGAAGCTTCTTAAAAATATAACTCTGCTTTTCGTCATAGGCACGCTGCTTTCAGGTCTCCCGGTCAATGCCCAGGGGACGGTGGTACGCGTGGCCCCGGCGGCAGCCACCGTGGTGCAGGGAGCCACTGTGGCCGTCACGATCCAAATCGATAACGTGAGCAACCTCTTTGGAGCTGAGGTTCATCTAACTTTCGACCCGGCTCTGATCGAGGTGGTCGATGCCGATGTCAATACCGCCGGCACGCAGATCGGTCACGGCGGGTTCCTGAGCCCTGATTTCGTCGCGCGCAATGAGGTCAACCAGGCCGCCGGGACCATTGATTATGCCATCAGCCAGATGCCCGATCACGCTGCCGCTACAGGCAGCGGGGTGCTGGCCACCATCACCTTTAGGGGAAAATCTGCAGGCAGCTCCGCCGTCGCCATCACGACCGCCCTGTTAGCGGACAGTAACGGCGCGGGGATTACAGCAGCCACCGTCAACGGCACGATCCAGGTCACCGCCTCCGGCGATACGGCAACGGTCACCCCAACGCCGACTGCCACGCCGGAACCCTACCTGACGCCGACACCTACTCCAACGCCTTACTTGACCCCCACACCCACCGCGACACTCCATCCTGGCATCCCTTCACCGACGCCGACGGCCTACTACTGGCCGACTTCGACTCCCTGGCCCACCCCAACGGCAACCCCCATCTCCCTGCCGATGCACATCCAGGGATACCATGTCGTCCGTCAAGGGGAAACCCTCTACTCGATCGGGCGCGCGTATGCCACCCATCCACAGGCCATCGCGGCCAGCAACCATATTCTCAATCCCAACAGACTCTACGTTGGAACACGGATCGCCATCCCGGTAGCACCCTGGTCCCCCATTCCCGCCGGACCGATCGCGCAGCGGCAATTCACACCTGGCGGCAGCACCACACCCACACCGGTAGTGCCCATATGCCGCTATACCCACACGGTCAGATTCGGGGAGACACTGACCGGTATCGGCCTCCGCTATGGAACGACCGTCTGGGCCATCGCCCGCGCGAATGGTATCCGCAACCTCAACCTCATCTATGCGGGGCAGTCGCTCTGCATTCCGTAAGCAGCAGCCCTTACCTGGGGCATCGCTTCGCCGGAGCTGGCTCGTAGCTCCGGCGAACTCTTTAGGTACAGACCTCACCCCCTACTCCACCTCTCCAAACCTTGGAGAGGAAGCAGGGGGTGAGGTTCTTACGGAGCAGGTAGTTCGTAGCGATAGAGGCCCACGTTATGGAACCCCATCGACTCCCGCAGCACCATGTGGGTATCCAACCAGGTTTTCACCAGCTCGCGTTCGTCCCACATGCCGGCTTCCGAATAGACCAGCCAGAGCTGCCGATACCCCGTGGTCAGCGACTGCATTGCAGCATCGACCTCTGCGGAATTCCATAAGTAGCCGCCATTTTCAGCAGGCCAGTTAGTGTAAGGCGCTTCTGCCCAAGGCTCAAGCGGCGGTGAGAGGTAATAATCCACCACAATGCGATTGTACGGGATCTGAAAGAGCAGCAGCGCCTCAGGATCACGACGCTGTGCGAGGAAAGCCGCCGCCTCTCTGAACTGCGGTTTCACCGGGGTCGCTACCTGATAATAGAGGTTGCCCCCTGAAAACGTCAGCAGCACAGCAAAGCACACAAGCGCGACTCCCTGCAGCCGCTGCTCCAGGAAAGCAAGGGCTGTGGCAATCGCGAAATAAAAAGCCGGGGCTGCCCAGATCAAATAGCGGTCGGTGAAAATGGGGCCGCGCAGCGAGACCACCCAGATCGACACCAACGGTACCACCACCCAGGCCAGCAGTGCACAGGCGGTGCGCCATTTTCTTTGCCATACAAGGGCCCCAAGACCACCTGCCGCAAACCCACCAAAGATCGCGGCTCCCGCGGTGAGTCCCCAGCCCGTGATACCGGTGCTCCACCCGCCGAGCAGCATCTGCGCCATCTGGCCGAAAGTGTAATCAGGAAACCCCGTCTGGCGGGTCGTGAAGGCCAGACCCGCCTGCCATTTGAGCAAGGGCAGATAGGGCAGCGTGAGCAGCGCCAGCGCCAGCAGCCCGCCGCGCCAGGCGCGGCGATCACGCCGCGGATGCAAGAGGAACCAGAGGATCTCCACCGGAATGAGCAGGGCGGCCAGGATGTGGCTGTAAAAGGCGAAGCTGGTCGCCACCACCACGACGGCCCACCAGCCCCATCGGGGCCGGGCACAGGCGCGATCCAGCACATAGAGCGCCAGGAGCACCAGAAAAGGCACCCAGGTGTACATCTTGACCTCTTCGGCATACCAGACGAAGTAAGGCGAGAACGCAGCCAGCACAGCGGCCCACGCCGCCCCCCTCCGCCCCACCACTCGGCAGCCCAACCGGTAGATCAACGCCACGCCCAACACGCCAAAGAGCAGCGAAAAGAAACGCAGCGCAAAAACGCTCTCCCCCGTGAGCGCAATCCACCCCCGCATGATCAGAAGATAGAGCGGCCCATTCTCCCCCGGGCGGGTAAGCCTGGCCAACAGATCAAGCCAGGGAGCGGTGGAGAAATTCAGGATGTCGACCTCGTCACGCCACAGCCCCTGCGCCTCCAACGAAAGCACCCGCACGGCATACGCCATCCAGAGCAAAGAACTCCACCACAGCAAGCTCCCAGCCCGCTTCAGCCCGGCGCCTGGGGTTAAAACCCCAGGCTGATACCCAAAGCCCGCTGAAGCGGGCTTCTGAGGTGCTGAGTGGGTCAAAAAGCCCCATTCATGGGGCGCGTCCGTCGACCTACCCTGAGCGCCGGCGGAGAGTTTATCGCCGGGCTCTATGCTTTGGAGTTCCGTCTCTCTTTTCGCATCCATGAGTTTAGACTATAATATGGATTGCTGGGATCACAACTCGCCAATCCGTCGCACACTGCCAGCACCTTTTGCACGAGCAAACCATAACAGGGAGAGAGTCCATGAAAGTATTGACGTTCAACCCCGACCGCTGTGATGGCGCCCGGGCCTGCGAGGTTACCTGCGCCCAGACCTGGTTCAAAGTGACCGACCGCGATCGCTCGAGCATCCGCATCAGCGCCGCGGGCAATGCCTTCCAGGCCCGCTTCTGCATCCAGTGCGGCGAGTGCATCCGCGTCTGCCCCGTCGAGGCCCTCTACCAGGACAAACAGGGCATTGTCCGCGTCAAGAAGGATCTCTGCGTCGGCTGCATGTCCTGTGTGGGCTTTTGCCCTTACGGTGTCATGCACTTCGACACCGATCAAGCCATCCCCTTCAAATGCGTTGCCTGCGGGCAGTGCGTCAAGGCCTGCCCCAATGAGGCGCTGAAGATCGTCGATGTGGAGACGGTCTCCCCTGTGCTCTGGGAAGGAAACGTGGGGTTCGAATAGGCCCCTTCTGCTTCATGAAGAAATCATATCATGGGAGGAACGTATGACCGAGAACAAACAATCCTTGCGCACGCTGGCCGAATTTTCCTACACGACGCCCGCCGTTGACCGTGGGTACGCCGGACAGACCCTCTACGTCAACGTGGGCAGCGGTGATATCCAGGCCAAACCGGTCACCGAGGAGCTGAAGGAGAAGTTCGTCGGCGGCCGCGGTTTCGACCTCTGGCTGCTGTGGCACGGGGTCAAGGATAGCACCACCTGGGACACCCCAGAAAACGAGGTCGTCATCTCATCCGGCCCCTGCGGCGGCACCACGCAGTACCCCGGCTCCGGAAAATCCATCGTGGCCACGATCTCGCCCCTGACCAACGTGGTGATCGACAGCAACGTGGGCGGCCACTTCGGGCCGCTGCTGAAGTTTGCGGGCTGGGATGCCATCGAGGTACAGGGCAAAGCCGCACAAGAGGTAATGGTCTACATCGACGGCCCCTCCGGCCGCGTCACCCTCTACGAGATGCCGAAAGGCACCCCCACGGACACCCATGAATTGGGCCACTGGCTGCTGGATCAGTTCGCCGAAACCGAAGAAGACCGCCACTTCCTCTCCTTCGTCACCGCCGGGACCGGCTCCGAGCACACACTGATGGGCTGCCTCAACTTCAGCCTCTACGACCGCAAGCGGCAGGATCTGCGCTACAAGCAGGCCGGGCGCGGCGGCATCGGCACCGTCTTCCGCGACAAGAAGGTCAAGGCGCTGGTCGTCCGCAGCACCGCCGTGAAAGGCGACACCAACCATCCCGCCGATCTGGAGCGCATCGCCCGAGTCGGCGCCGAGATGCACGACGAGGTCCGCCGGATCGATCCGACGCAGAACCGCATGCGCAACGGCGGCACCTCCTACCTGGTGCAGATCATGGACGACTACGACCTGCTGCCGGTGCACAACTACCGGTTTGGCTCCCATCCCGACACCCCCAAGATCAAGGGGGAGGTCTGGGAGGCCCGCTATACCCAGGGCCTGCCGGACGGCTGCTGGTACGGCTGCACGGTCGCCTGTGCCCACGCCGTGGACGGCTACGAGGTCCGCACCGGGCCGTACAAAGGACAGAAAGTCATCGTGGATGGACCGGAGTACGAGACCATCGCCGGATGCGGCTCGAACTGCGGCATCTTCGAGCCCTGGGCGCTTCTGGAGATCAACTTCTACTGCGATACCTACGGCATCGACACCATCTCCTATGGCACCGGCATGGCCTTCATCATGGAGTGCTACGAGGCCGGCGTCCTGACCAAAGAGCAGACGGGCGGCCTGGAGCTGCGCTTCGGCAACGCCGAAGCCGCTCTGGAAGTGCTCCACCAGATGGGGCGCGGCGAGGGGTTCGGCAAGATCGCCGGGCTGGGCATCCGCCGGATGAAGGCCTACTTCGTCGAACACTTCGGTGCCGATCCGCAGTTCGTCCAGGACATCGGCATGGAGGCCAAGGGGCTGGAGTACTCCGAGTACCTGACCAAGGAGTCGCTGGCACAGCAGGGCGGCTACGGGCTGACCAACAAAGGGCCGCAGCACGACGAGGCCTGGCTCATCTTCATGGACCAGGTGAACAACCAACTGCCCACCTTCGAGGACAAGGCCGAGGCGCTGCACTACTTCCCCATGTGGCGCACCTGGTTCGGGCTCTGCGGCTTCTGCAAGCTGCCGTGGAACGACGTCGTCGATCCCAAGAACGCCAAGAGCCTGGAGCCCGCCAAGATCCCCCATCACGTGCAGAACTACGTCGAGGTCTTCAACGGCGTGACCGGACGCAGCGTCGTAAAAGAAGATCTGATCACCATGTCCGAGCGGGTCTACAACTTCCAGCGCGTCTTCAACATCCGGATAGGGTATGGGCTGCGGGATCATGACGCGATCCCCTACCGCTCGATGGGGCCGGTCACGCGGGAGGAGTACGAGTCTCGCACCGAGCGCTACGACAAGCAGCTCCGCGAACTCATGGGACTGGACCCCACAGCGATGACCGTCGAGGAAAAGATGGCAGCCCATCGCGCCTACCGCGAGGACCGCTATGAGAAGCTGATCGATGCGGTCTACAAACGCCGCGGGTGGAACAACAACGGCGTCCCCACGGTGGAGACACTCCGCGCGCTGGGGATCGACTATCCCGACGTGGTCGCGGTGGTGGAGAAGCATCTGCCGTGATGCGTGGGACCGTGATACGTGAAAACGTGATGCGTGATGAGCGCATGCGGTGAAGGTCGGCTATGATTACGGTGAATGGACGCGAGCAGGTCGCGTGGCAGGAAGGGTTGACGGTGCAGGGGCTCCTGGAGCTCCTGCACTACACCTATCCGCAGCTCGTGATCTCGATCAATGGGGCGCTGGTCCCCGAAGAAGCTTATGCGACCGAGGTGATCCCGGACAACGCCGAGATGCAGGTGACCCATCTGATGGCGGGGGGATAGTCCGCTTGACTATTTTCCGAGGGTGTGTATAATGCTCCTTGTTAATGCGGGGTGGAGCAGTGGCAGCTCGTCGGGCTCATAACCCGAAGGTCGGCGGTTCGAATCCGTCCCCCGCTATCTTGTTTTGGGCGAGGTAGCTCAGTGGAAGAGCAGGGGACTCATAAGCCCTTGGTCGTGAGTTCAAATCTCACCCTCGCCACCAACCGGCAGCGGCGCACATGCGTCGCTGTTTTTATTTCCCCCGCCCCGCAGCAGGCAGCACCTTCAAACATCAACGCCAGGTGCTCAAATACTCCAAACGATCACACATCTCGTGAGCGGAATGAGCTGCAAGCAATTTGAGCAAACGGCGCACAATAACACCGGTCTCCAGTTGATCAGAGACAACAATTCCGGCATGGTGACGTTCGGCAACCAGCCAGGCAGAGTGCAACTGCACGAAGTCGCCTCGGTTGAAGGTGAAAATCGTCCGCTGCTGCTCGCTGGCATAAACCAGTTGCGCCTCATCGGAGCAGCCCAGCAGTCCAGCTTCCGCAGCAGTGATTACATCAACCTGTCTAGCACGCAGCGCACGGATGATGCTGGCACGCTGCGCATCTTCATCCAAATAAAGCTGGATCTCCTGGCAACTATCGTCCTTCGGCATTGCCGATCAAGACGCTTTCCGCGTCGGCTTGGATGTCAGCTTCGATCTCTTCAGTGTGCAGGTGGTAGTACGCCAGCGCAGCATAAACCTGAGCCAGCGTTAACGGCAGTTCGCCGACAATCTCTTCGGCCGACAGCCCTAACTTGTACAGGCCTGCAATGGTACGCACAGTCGTTCCGGTTCCGGCAATGATAGGCCGCCCACCATGGAGCTCAGGGTTGCTGATGATCGCCGTGCCCTGAGCCCCGGCATTGATCAACTGCTCAAGCACTGCGGTCGAACTGCTCTGCTCACGATCCGCCAGCGCTTGTAAACGGGCATAGAGATGCGCTGGAATCTTTAAAGTTGCATGTGTTTGCATAGTTGCCTCTCCTGTATGGAGATTCGCTTTCATTCAGTATACCATACAAAACCGCCTTGTGCCGGCTCAAACAGGATCCTCAGGGCGATTGCATCTGAATTGTTTCTCGGCGATTCCGTCACCCTGAGCAGCCTTCCCTAAACAGCCTGTCCTAAGCGTAGCATAGAGCAGCGGAAGATTTCAGAGATTCTTCGCTGTTGTGGCTTTCTGTGGTGGTGCTCCGTTGAAGCCGCTCAAAATGACGGTAATGAAATTAGCGCCATCCCCCCGTTTGAGTACCTATGTACTATTTAATTTACGATTCCTCTGTGCTATGATTAAAATAGTTTGTTTTCCCAGACACAAATACCGTGCTTTACCCAGAATATAATTTATTTTACACGCCCCTTATAGGCCAATGATATCGTGGAGAGTGGCAGGGCTCATCTCAGTTCACATGGAGGCTAAAAACATGAAGCATTGGCGTATCCTGATCCTTACCGTTTTGATGGCAAGCCTGTTCGGCTGGGGGCTGCACCTCATCGCCGCCGCCCCGGGCGAACTGGAACCCGGCGGGCTGGTCGTCGCCCTCGGGCCGGAGCAGATCGACCTGCGCGCGGCCTATCGCAAGCCGCTGGCACACCTCTACGACGGCGGGCGGCTGCATCGCGTGGCCCCCGAGACCGCCGTGAGCGATGCAAGCGCCCTCACGGGCTGGGTACAGCCGGGCGACCTCTATCTGCCGCCCGGTGAAGTCGACACCGCCGACTTCTGCAGCACCTGCACCAAGGCAGAACTCGCCGGCACGCTGCCCATCACCCGCAGCACCGCGCTCTATCCGGGCCGCGTCGCCGTCCTGCGCTCCACCGTCACGGTCGAGGTCGACGAGGGCACGGTCGTGGCCATGTGGGAAATCGGCGAGATCCGGCAACTGCTGGATGGCTACCTCTCCGGTGCGGTCCCCTACGACATCCTGACCGAATCCGAGGCAGCGGAGCAGCTCGATACCTACGATCTGCTGATCATCCCCTCCTTCCGCCGCGATGCACGCGACCAGGTGCTCAGCCTGCTGGATGAGAGCGGCACCCTGAACGCGATCCGGGACTTCGTCGAGGGTGGCGGCACGCTCTACGCACAGAGTTCCGGGTTGTTCATCGCCGAGGCCGCAGGGGTCATCCCGGAATTTACCGTAGCCACCTACGATACCATCCCGCTGGTGGGCGACGACCAGCTCACGAATCGCGGCGTCATCGAGATCGTCGATCCCACCTCTCCCCTCGTCGCCAGCCTGGTCACCGATGAACTCTACATCCTGGATGACCCCATCCTCTACCTCGGTGACAGCACCTCGATCGAGGTGATCGCCCAGATCGCCAACGCCGACTGGACCGAAGGGGTCCCGGCGGTAATCCGTGTTCCCTACGGCACCGGCCAGGTCCTGGGTGTGATCGGCCATCCGACCGATCCAAGCCGCCGCAACGAGGTGCCGCTCTTCATGAATGCGCTGCTCACTGCCTTCTCGGGGCGGGCGGACTTCTACGGGGACGCGGTCCAGACCTTCAACCCGCTCTACCCCGCCCACGAGTTCCCCGCCTATGAGGTCGTGCCGGTCGATGCAACGCTCCACGTCGAGAACCTCTGGGACGACACGTTGGGCAGCGCCGTGGTCACCGAGACACTCTCCGCCGGCTACACCCTCACCGGGACGACCACGCCGGCCCCCACCTCGGCCACCGTCGACGCCGAGGGCGTTACGACCCTCGTGTGGGAGCTTGGGGATCTGGAGCCACACACCCAGGTCACGCTCTCCTATCAGGCCGAGACCGATCCTGAAGTCCTGGCCGCAGGCGTGAGCACCTTCAGCACAGGCGAGCTTAGCTACACCGATCTCTCCGGCAAGCGCGCCACCGTCCACCACCGCCCCTTCAGGCTGACCGCCCGGATGGCCGCACGGATGGTCGGGGACCGCGACCTGGAAGCCGATCGCCACTACAGCATCCCGGAGGACGGGCTCTACTTAGACGTCGCCCTGCCGCTGGAGAACAAAGAGGAGACGCTGGCCTCCACGCTGGTGCTCACCGATTGGGTCTATCTGATCGTGCCCATCGTGGACTACGCCGACCAGCACGCGATCCTCAACACGAACGACGGCGAGACGATCTGGATGCGCAACGAGCCTTACCTGTGGGGCGATAACAGCTATCCGCAGCCGCAGGGCGCTACCTCCCCCACTCAGACCTACACCTTAGCGGACTGGCAGGGTGACTGGTGCGTTTTCACCAACACAACCGGCATCAGCGCCTCCTCCGTCACCATCCCCGTGACCTATACGGACTACATCACCGTGACGGCGGACGATGAGCTGCTGCTGCCCTGCCTCCCGCTTACCTGGGAGCTGGGCGACTTCCCCGCCTACTGGTACGAGGAGCCTGCCGTGCGCTACGGCGTCCACTCCCAGGAGCTGCTGGGACGCGAGGTCGTCTTCCAGGGCACGCCGCGCGAGGGTGCTGTGGTCATGCCGTACGACGCCGGGTCGGTCTACGTCCTGGCCGGCAGCGACCCCGTGCCCTTCCGCGAGTACCTGGATCACGCCGTGCCCTATGCGGCTCAAGCCCCCACCCCCTCCGTGCTCACCTACCAGGACGTCTGGTCGCGGACGCACACCATGGAACTGCGTGCCAGCTTCTACGACGTCTGGGACTGGGACTCCTGCGCCACCTGCGGTGAGGACTACGAGCAGCACGCCGGCGCCAACGTTACCTACGGGATGATGGCCGATCTGGATAATGACGGCACGCCCGAAACGCCGGTGCGTGAGATCCCCACACGGATGGACAAAACCTGGCTGAATCTGTTGGTCAAGACCTACAGCGCCATCGCCGAAGAGCCGGGTGGGACGATCGAGCCGACGCAGAACCTGATCGAACTCCCCATCTTCAAGGGGCTGGGCATCAAGATTCGGCCGGAATACGGGACCTGGTGGGACTCCTACCGCAGCCTGGGCGTCGGCAACTCGCAGCTCATCAGCGTCTGCGAGCAGGCCGCCTACGACCACCTCTACTTCCAGCAGAGCATCCCGTTGGGCTCCTCCGCGGCCTTCGCCGTCTCCGGCACCATCGAGACTTACGACTTCAACCGCGAGGACATCTTCAAGCTGCACGACGGGGCACGACTGGTCTACCGGCAGCTTGCCGCCGGGCCTAACAAGTACGAGGTCTATGACAGCCACGTCCAGGCCGCCGAGGGGTGGTCGAGCGACGCCACGGTGCAGAAGAAAGCCGGCCCCACGCTGGTAAGCGTCTACAGCGACACCGTCTACTTCATCTACCAGGTCGAAGATCCCAACGAGCCGCGCGACTTCGCCTCCAGCTACGATCCGTACCTCAAGAGCTGGGGCTACGGTGACCTGGTCTGGGCGACCTACGTGGGAGGCCGCGAGGAAAAGACCCTCTTCCATTCGATCTTGGGGCCTGAGGACCACGCTCGCGTGCGGATCGCACTGGACAACAACACCGGCCTGACCCTGACCAACCTCAGCGTCGCGCTCGACCTGCCCACGGGCATCGATGCCACGCTGCTCTACACGGACCCGGAGACCGCACCGGAACCGATCTGGCCGGAGCTGGCATTCCTGAACCGCACGGAGGTCCCTGATGCCTGGCGCAGTGTCTGGTACTTCGATCTCGAAATCGGTGCGGTGGACGAAGCCCGGTGGGGGACGGTCATCGAGATCCCCGTCGTCGTCTCGGCGGACACTCTCCCTGACGGCTACGATGCACCGGCCGCGCGGATCGCGCTCAAGCGATCTACCGATG
>JAVEWB010000360.1:0-3216 GCA_034004765.1 Anaerolineae bacterium | reverse complement strand
AGGTTGGCAGTCGCTGCGGAGGGGAGCCCCCGGTACATGGGCATGTCGCTGATGAGGGGGTAGAAGTAACGGCGGGCCAGAATCTCGTGCTGACGCAGCAGGGCGTATAGCTCGTCGCGGCTGATGGGATATTCGTTGGTGACCAGGATTGGAAAGTAGGAGTGGTTGGTCCGGGCATCGCTGCGGCCAGCGAAGAGTCGGATTCCCCGAGTGCCTCGGAGCCGTTCGTGGTAGCGGGCCGCAATGGCGGAGCGCAGCTCCAGGGCTCGGTCGATGTAGTCGAGTTGCAGCAGGCCGAAGGCCGCGTTGATCTCACTCATCTTGCCGTTGATGCCCGGGGCTACCACCGTCACTTCGTCAGCGAAGCCGAAATTCTTCAGGAAGTCGATCCGCTGCTTGGTCTTGCGGTCAGGGCAGACGATGGCGCCGCCCTCGAAGGTGTTGAAGACCTTGGTGGCGTGGAAACTCAAGACCGACAGATCGCCGTGGTTGAGCACGCTTGATCCCTTGTGGGTCACGCCGAAAGCGTGGGCCGCGTCATAGATGACCTTCAGGCCGTAGGTGTCGGCGATCCGCTGGATGGCCTCCACGTCGCAGGGATTGCCGTAGCAATGCACCGGCATGATGGCAGTGGTCTGGGGAGTGATGGCCGCTTCGATCCGGGCGGGATCCATATTGCAGGTATCCGGATCAATATCCACGAACACCGGTTTTATGTTGTTCCACAGCAGGGAATGGGCGGTGGCGACGAAAGAATAGGGCGTAGTAATCACTTCGCCCGAGATTCGCAGGGTCTGGAGTGCCGTTACCAGGGCCAGGGTCCCGTTAGCGAAGAGTGCAAGATGCTCCACGCCAAGGTAATCGCACAGGGCTTTTTCGAGCTTCCCATGGAACGGGCCCGCGTTGGTCAGCCACTTGCTTTCCCAAATTTTTTCCAGATAAGGGATGAAGTCTTCCAGCGGAGGAAGGTAAGGCTGAGTAACGGTAATCTTGGTCATCGGTTTTGCTCAGGCAGAGTACTTCCCAAAGTGTTTCGGAGGAAAGTCCACAAATGGTTGGGTGCCCAGCGGCCGTTCCATCATGCGCATCGCGCTGACCGCGACCGCGGCTTCAACGGAATGGACATAAGCTGCGTCGGTATAAATTTCCCTCAGCCGTTGGCCTTGCTCAATTCCAAGTTCGACGGCTTCTTCTGGGTGCAGTGCGTAGTGTTCGACGCAGGCGCGGATCGCTTGTCGTTCGAACTTGAATGTGAAGCGCTCTGGTGAGGGGAGCAAGGTGTTGAAAAATTCCGTTTCATTCGTAAGGAAGGCAGTCCACCGACCAGCTGCACGCCTGATTCTATCGTGGGCGGAATATTGCTTATTCGGCGACATGTCGATTACAGCTGGAGCTTGATCAATAAGACGCTGAGTTCGCCCCATGTCTGAGTCGGGGTCTTGAATTGCCTGCTTTCCGGTAAAGTTTACGTGCTGCCATGATTTGCCGCGAATGATTACCGGGAGATCAAGCAGAGACTCGGCAATCATGGTGCTCTTGACTCGTCTCAGATAATCGTCCAGCTGGGCAATCAAAAACAGTAGGGCGGCGGGCTCGGAGGCAATATCGATACCCAATGTTGAAAAGTTCTGGATGAGTCGGTCTGCCAGGCAAGGATCACGGTCAATCCATGCCACTGAACAAGATTCTTCCGCCAGGATTTCAAGCTGTTCCGATATTGGGCGGGGTAGCGCCAGGCGCCAGTAATCTATGAGTTCGCCCGGAGGGTTTCCATTTTTTGGAAAAATGATCTTGCCGCGGTGCTTGAGGGACAGGTTGAGCTCTTCTTGCGGGGCCGTATCGAGTAGCGTCAAGGGGAGCAGGGTGGTGAGCCCATGCGCTGGGAACCAGCGTTTGTAGAATTCAGGATGGGCGCGGTCAAAATATCCATTAATCGATCCGCAGTGGATCTGTAGATGACGGTCTGGAAAATAGGCCGGGGTGTCACCGTAGAGCCTCAAGAATGGAATGCCGCAGGCGGTCCACAGGTTCGGTGAATTTGGTTCATTTGAAGCGTTGAGGTGTTGTCCGATTCCAAAAAAGCTCATGGCAAACCAGATCGGCGAGCTCAGGGCTTCGTTAACCTTGCGGGTCCAGTTTTGATCGGCGACGTCGATATATTCAATATTTGCGGCATATTGCTGAAATGGGGCTGCCAGCTCGCGGGTGAGCTGTCCAAGTGCATTCCCTTCGCTAGGGCCATAGAAGCATAGGATCGTTCCCCGCTCCGCCTGCTTGGCGAGAGGCACTTTCGGGGGGGCGCCGTTGCCGGAGGCTTGGTTCTTAGGGGGTTTGTTGGTGGCGAAAATATCTTTTAAGATCTTGCCTAGCATTTCCGGTTTATGTCTCTCGGTAAATAATGAGTGATGCTCAGGTGCAGATGACTGCAACGCTTGAACATGCAATTATTCTGCGGTAAGTGGCCCCCGGAAGTCTGCGGAAATGTAGCGTTCGAGAGCCCGGTTAAGCGCGCTGTCGGGCTGCTGGTCTGGATGGTGCGAGATGAACTCAAAGCCATTTTCGGTTAACCGGGTATTGGCAAGAAACTTCCGGACATGGGAGTTCGTGTTGCACCAGACCTTGTACGCCGGCCGCTCCAGCCGCGCGATGGGTTGAAAATTTTTGATCAGCACCTGCATGAACGCCACATCCTCTCCCCCAAGAGGACCCCTGAAGGCTTCGTCTTCGGGGAAGCCACCGATCCGTTCGAAGACCTCTCGCTTCAACACCATGCCGACAGAGGAGCTCAGGACCGCTGACGTATAGCGGGGGTCAGTGGTTGGCAATATGTTTCCGATGACTGGATCAAAATAGAGCTGATCGGACTTTATGGCGAGTATTTGCGGTGCCGCCTTTAGTGTGCTCAAGGCTTCAAGAAAGAAATCGCCAATGAGTTCGTCGTCAGAATCTAAAAAGCATAGGTGGGAGCCTGTAGCCTTCGACGCGCCGAGGTTTCTGGCGACTCCGGCCCCCCCATTCCTCTGTGTTTGAAATACACAAATTGTCGGATCGTTTTCAGCTAGCTCAAGCGCAAGGCGATAGGTTTTGTCAGTCGAGCAATCATCCACAATGATGATTTCCCGTAGACAACTCTGGGCCAATCCCGACTTGACCGCGCGGGCAAGGGTGGTTTCGCAGTTGAAGGCCGGGACGATCAAGGAAATTGCGGGGGTCATG
>JAVEWB010000359.1:0-3218 GCA_034004765.1 Anaerolineae bacterium | reverse complement strand
ACCGCGGGCTTCCAGCCCGCATCCGGCCAGCTTTCTAATCCGCGATCTGCCGCTGAACCTCGTTCAGTCGCCAGTAGAGGCCCTGCAGCGCCATCAACTCCGCGTGGGTGCCCTGCTCCCGGATACGGCTACCCTCCAGCACCACGATCGCATCTGCGTCCCGGACGGTGGAAAGGCGATGGGCAATGACAATCGTCGTCTTGCCGACCATCAGCCGCTCCAGCGCCTGCTGGATCAACAGCTCGGTCTCCGTATCGACGGCAGACGTGGCCTCGTCGAGGATCAGGATGGGCGCATCCTTGAGGATCGCGCGCGCAATCGCGATGCGCTGCTTCTGTCCGCCGGACAGTTTGACGCCGCGCTCGCCCAGGAGCGTGTCATAGCCATCGGGCAGCCGCTGGATGAAGTCGTGCGCATTGGCGGCCTGGGCTGCGGCCATGACCTCCTCCTCGGTGGCATCGGGTCGCCCGAAAAGGATATTCTCCCGCGCCGTGCCGTGGAACAGGAAGACGTCCTGCAGCACGATGCTGACCTGTCGGCGCAGGCTGCGCAGCGTCAGATCGCGGATGTCGTGGCCGTCAAGGATCACCGCACCCTCGCACACGTCGTAGAAGCGGGGAATCAAGCTCGCCAGCGTCGTCTTGCCCACACCGGTCGGCCCCACCAACGCCACAACCGAGCCCGCCGGCACATCCAGAGTGATGTGGTCGAGAACGTTCTCCCCCTGACTGTAGCGGAAGGTCACATCCTGAAACGCCAGATGTCCCTGCGCTCGTCCCTGCAATTCAAGAGCCTCGGGGTGATCTTGAACGTCGGGTTCCTCGCCCAAGAGTTCGGCCACCCGCTCTGCCCCGGCAGACGCCTCCTGCACCTGCTCCCACGCGCCGCTCAACGCCCGGATGGGCTGATAAAACATGTCCAAGTAAAGGAAAAAGGCCACCAGATCCTCGATAGGCAACTGCTGAGTAAGCGCCAGCCGCCCACCGAAGTAGATGATCACGATCGTTCCCAGCGACGAGGTCAGCTCGATGAAGGGTTCAAAGGTCGCCATCAGCCGCAGCGCCCGCAGCAGGGAGCTGCGATAGCGGTCGATGTAAAGGCCCACGCGGGAGGCCTCCATTTCCTCGCGCGTGAAGGCCTTGATCTCCCGGATCCCGGAGATGTTATCGTTGAGCGTGGCGTTCAGCTCCCCCAACACCACCTGCCGCTCCCGAAAAGCCGGGCGGACGTAGCGGGCGAAGCCGCGCATCGCCAGGACCACAAAAGGGATCGGGATCAGGCTCAACAGCAGTAACTGACGGTTCAAGCTGAACAGCACCGCACTTACCCCGATGAGGGTAAGTAGATTGACCGTGACATCCGGGATGGCATGTGAGATCAGCTTCTCGAACATATCCGAATCGTTGACCACGCACGACATCAGGTTTCCCGTCTGCTTATCCTCGTAGAAGCGGAGCGAGAGACGCTGCAGGTGGTCGTAAATCTCGCGCCGGGCATCCGCAACCACGCCCCACCCGGCGATATGCGCCATGTAACTGCGCAGGAACTGCAAGCCCGCGCGGACAAAATAGATAACCAGAGCCAGCAGCGCCAGCCGCGTGATCAAGTCGTAGGTCTCCTGACCCCCCACCTGATCCTTGACCGCGGCGATCAAGGTTTTGACAATCCAGGGAGCGAGCAACTGCACGCCGACAAGCAAGATCATACTGACAATGGTAATCATCAAGGGGCGGAGGTAGCGTCGAGCATACCCCGCCATGAATTTAAGAGGTTTCACACAGCCCTCCGGGTTTGAATTTCGTTATGCCTATTGTACCGCGGAGCGAAAAGTTTGCAGGGCAAAGGATTTAGCCACGAATTTCACGAATGAGCACGAAAGTAAGGTTTTGTAGGACAATCCGCTGGATTGTCCCGCTATCTATGAAGGCTCTCAAAGGAGCGGGCAAGATGCCCGCGGTCCCGGTTGTAGGACAATCCGCTGGATTGTCCCTCCATTCACAAATGTCCCAGGGCAATCCGGCGGATTACCCTACATTCACTTCATCCGCCAGCGCAGGCCGATCAGCCTGGCCAGGACGACCGGCGGCAAGAGGCTTCCGAGGAACGGCAGCAGCCGAGGCAGTGCGCCGGGGATATAGACGGCATCCCCTCTCAGCGCGTGATCCATCGTTCGCGCTACGACTGCACCGATATTTTGCGTGGTTAACTGGCCAATCCATCCCTGCGCCTCGATGCCGCGGATGCTGCGCTCACAGGTAGGCAGACCGGCGGGGCACAACACGGTCACCGTCGCGCCGCTATCGCGCAGTTCCTCGCGCAGCGCCAGCGAGAAGTCCAGCAGGAAGCGCTTGGAAGCGGAGTAGGTCGCTTTGAGCGGCATCGGAAAGAAGGCCGCCAGGCTGGAGACGGTAATGATCCGAAAAGGGCTGGAAAGGTCGGTATGTGCCAGCAGAGCGTGCGTGACGTCCAGCGTGGCCTCGATGTTCAGGCGGATGATGGTGCAAATCTCCTCCCGGCTCCGCTCACGAAAAAGTCCTTCGTATTCCACTCCAGCAACGTTGATCAGCCCCCAAAAGGACAGCCCCTCGGATCGCAAGGTCTCAAACAGATTTCCGCGCGAGGCGGCTTCGGTCAGATCGCAGGCATAGGTCATCACGTTCACGCCGTAAGCGTTTCGCAGCCCCGTGGCGAGCAGCGACAGCCGCTCCTCCTGCAGGTCGGTGAGGAAGAGATCCCAGCCGCGGCTGGCACACTCGACGGCGAACGCCCGCCCCACCCCTCCGGTCGCGCCGGTGATCAAGATCTTGCTCTGCATGAGGACCTCCTGTCAAGCCATCAGCCCCCACTACCATACTGCGAAAGGTGCTTTCGTCAAACCGGTAACGAGCGCTCAGCCGCCGGAGATGGCGTAAAACTCAAATCAAGGTATGATGGGAAAAGCTCGATGTTCATGCGGGAAATCTCAGCCAGGTAAGAAGAAATCATGCCAACCAATGAAGAACAGAATTTAGCGGCAAAGTATGACCAACTTTATCGCTTCGACCCATTCGCGGCACAGGTGAAACCCGCCCAAGTGACAGGTTGGCCTACCGATCGATATCTAGCCCTGGTGTATCTGGCTCGTCCAGGAGGACGGCTGTTGGAAATCGGCTGTGGCCGAGGCGAAGTGCTGCTTGCCCTGGCCGCTCAGTTTGAAGAGGTAGTAGGCACGGAACTAT
>JAVEWB010000358.1:0-3226 GCA_034004765.1 Anaerolineae bacterium | reverse complement strand
CACTTAGAATTCTCTTATACCTGGTCATATTTAAGGTAATTGAGCCGGATGCTCACTGTGATGATGACTGCCGGGAGCAAGCTCAGCAGCAGCGCCATGAACGGCGAAGCGGGGGGGATGACCAGCCATTTGTACAGGCAGAGGACAATGCCATCGATCCCCCAAAAGGCAACCAGGATCCGCCAGAGCGGAAAGACCCCTTTCTGCCACAGCCTGGAGATGAAAAAGACCGCAATCACATTGACGATGAGAACCACGACGAACATCATCTGCGTTTTCATGTCGCCGGAGGCGGCCTCCATGTCCACTTCGAGGCCCGAAAGGGCGACGAACGAGAGCGCGCCGACGGCATAGCCGATGTAGGCAAAGCAGCCGATCATGAGCGCCTTCATCACTTCGGCCAGCACTGGAGGCATCGCAGCGTGAGCCTCTGCCTGTCGAGATTGCCATTGATCCCATCCCACCAGGATCAGAGAGAAGGCGAGGGTTTGCAGCACGATTTCCGGCAGGCCCAGGAGGTGATACCAGAGAGGCAGTTTGGAGTAGAGAACACCCTCGACAGAACATGGGGCGGCGGCGGGAGTGGAAAGGATGCCGAGCATGACGATGAGGTTCCACACGATGAGCCAGCCGTGCTTCTTCTCCAGGATGAGGGAGCGGATAGGCCACAGAGCGACTGCAAACAGCAGCCCCCGCAGCGGCTGCAAGAAAGGGCCAATCGTCACATAGGGAGAGTCGAGGGGACGCATGAAGTCCCGGATGATCTCCTGCTGAAAGAGCTGCCCATAGTGGAAGACGTTGGACATGATCAAGCCGAAGAAGAAGTAGGTGACCACGTGGGCGACGATGCACTTCCAGGCGAAACCCAAAAACGCTTTGAAACTTTGGCTCTCAGACATGGTCTTCCTCCGGTTCAGGGGACGTGGCGTCCGGGCGGCGTGATCGCAGCCAGGACGGCTCCAGCAGGCGGATGCTCTCTTGCGGCAGCGCCTTCAACTTCGACCACCCCTCCTGCAGCAGCGTGTCCGGGCGGATGAGCGTCAGCCGCCGCTTCAGATAGTGGTCCAACGTCTCGAGATCTCCGCGGTCGAGCAGCAGACGCAGCCCCTCGCGCGTTGCCTCCATCGGGTCGAAGTCCATGAAGCGGTTGAGCTGTTCCATTCCTGCGCTGCTCAGCCGCTGGATCGGGTTTTCGAAGCGTCCCAACTGCGCGCGCAGTTCGGCGACGTCGATCAAGGGGCGCCCGGCAGATGGCTCGGCAGGCTTATGAGTGCCAAACTCGTACTCGAACGGCAACGAGCGCATCGGCTTGCCCGCGAGAGCATACATCTCACACCAGAGATATTTGAGCGCGAGCTGGGCCAGCCCTTCTTTCTCCAGCCGCCGCATGGAGACCGGAATCCGCACATCGGACAGCAGGCCGAACTCGCCGTACTGCAGCGCGCGCCGCACGTAGTCATGATCCTCGGACATCTTGAGCGACTCATCGAAGCCACCCAGGGCCTGATGGATCTCGCGGCGGGCGAAAATGCAGAAGCCCCCCGCATGGGGTGAGATAGGCTTCACGACCTGCATATAGAGGTTGGTAGCCTCGATGACGATCCGGTCGGCGGGGTCATCGCTCAACGCTTTGATGGGGCAGGTTGCCACGGCATACCCGCCACGCGCGAACTCATCCAGCGCGCGCTCGAGAAAGTCGGGCGGCGGCAGGACATCGGCGTCGAGGAACAGGAACAGATCGCCGGTCGCGACCTGTGCGCCCGCATTGCGCCCGGCCGCCGGCATCCCGCCGCGGACGACCCGCGCACCGTGCGCCTGGGCCAGCTCTGCCGTGCCATCGGTGGAGCCCGCGTCGGCGACGATGATTTCGTCCGGGGGGCGCGTCTGCCCGCGGAGGGCGTCCAATAGAGCCGGCAGATACGCCGCCTCGTTCAACGTCGGAATGATCACACTTACCTGCGGCATGGATCTCCTATCTTCACAGGGGTAAAATGTGGGGGCGAAGTGACCTTATTTTCTCTCTGCCTCATCAAATCAACTGATGGACCTTACAACTTGCTGAATCCCCCCTAACCTGCTCAATCCGCGCTAAAACTTCCTCGTCCTTGGTAAAGAGAAATACTTGGGTCTCCCGTGCAGCCTGTACCAAAAAATCCACAGCGCGCTCCTGGCGAGCACGATCACATTGTACTAAAGGATCATCCAACAACAATGGTAACCGTTCACCTGTGCTACTCATCAACCGGGCGATGCTCATACGCAAGATTAAATAAACCAGATCACGGGTGCCAGTACTGAGTCGCTCAACATCAACTATTCCATCGAGTTCTGGTGCAACCAGTGACACAGCCAATGAAGTAGGATCCACTTGAGCATGGGTATAACGCCCATCCGTTATCCGGGACAACCCCTCCCTCATCAAACCTTCTAATTTAGGAGCAAACTGGCTCTGGAACTCTTCATTGGCATAAGATAGCTCAATTGATGCCAGCTTCAGTGCCTCACCAAAACATTCCAAATCATGGATCTCAGCCTTGACGGCAGTGATTTCTTCATCAATCTCAGCTGGATGCCGCAGGGATTCAGCCATGCGCTTGATTCCATCTTGGAGGCGGTTAAGCTCTTGTCGGGCAGAAAACAGGTTTTCCTCAGTCTGTTTCTGCTGTTGTGCATAGTATTGAGGAGATTTGTCAACCTCCAAAGCATTCCAGTCTGGGTGCTCTGTCCGCAAAGCATTCAACCGCGTGTCTATGTCGTTTCGGGTAGTTTTGAGCACCGTCGCGTCTTGCTGTTTCAAAAGTGCGCTCAAGTTTTTGACGGCGGCCTCATGAGCTGCTTTTGCTTTTACCCATTGCTGATGATTCTCTACACCCTCATTGAAACGTACCAGTGCAGCATCCAAAGATTCAGCAGTGCATGCAACTCCCGCCTGTGTAAAGAGTGCACAGAGATCAACTCCTATCTGCGACAAAGTTTGTTGTTTATCCTGCCAGTCTTGGATATCCCGCTCGATAGTTTGTGCCTCTGAACGCAACCTCTCTAAAGTGGCTTCCTCGCTGGTCAGTTCCAATTGCTGTTGTCGTCGTCGATCATAATCCAAAAGAGCCTGCTCAATCTCAGGGTTGTCAAACCCAGCCTGGGATAGAGTTGTCTGAAGAACAGTCTGAGCCTGACTACAAACAACGTGTGCATTTTCTAATTCGGTGTACAACCCAGCGACAGAGTC
>JAVEWB010000357.1:0-3227 GCA_034004765.1 Anaerolineae bacterium | reverse complement strand
GATCAGGTGACGCTCACCGTGAAACCCGGTGAGGTGCTGGCGCTGCTGGGCCCCAACGGCGCGGGCAAGACCACGACGGTGCGCATGCTCTCCGCTATTCTCAAACCGACCGCGGGCCGAGCACGTATCGCCGGATACGATACGGTGGCAGAGCCCCAGGAGGTGCGCCGCAACGTGGGCGTGCTGACCGAAGCGCCGGGGCTCTATACCCGGATGTCGGGCCGCGAGTACCTGAGTTTCTTCGGCGAGCTGTGTGGACTGGCTCCGGCAGCGTGTCAGGATCGCATCGTGTATCTGGCGGAGTGGTTCCGCATGGCCGACGTCCTGGACCGCCGCCTGGGCGAATACTCCAAAGGCATGGCGCAGAAGATCGCGTTGATGCGTACCCTGCTTCACGATCCCACGGTGCTGCTGCTGGATGAGCCTACCTCCGCGATGGACCCGCAGAGCGCACGCCTGGTGCGCGATGCTATCCTGCAACTGCGCGGCGGGCAGCACGCAATCATCCTCTGCACGCACAATTTGCCGGAGGCTGAGGAGCTGGCGGACCGTCTGGCCATCATTCGGCAGGGGCGGATTGTGGCCGAAGGGACGTCGTTGGCGCTCAAGAGCCGCCTGCTGGGGCTTCCCTTGATGGAGGTGCGCTTTGTCCAACCGGCCACGGATGGGGTCGCCACGCTGCTGTCGACGTTGGTGCAGGTGGAGGAGGCTGCGGCAGGGTGGGTGCGCTATCGCACGGATATGCCGGAGCAGGCCAACCCCACGGTAGTGCGGGCGCTGCTGCATGCAGGTGTCGATGTGCTTTCCCTGGGTGAGGTGCCGCGCAGCCTGGAGGCGGTCTACCTGCGGGTTGTGGAAGAGGGGGTGTGAGATGACGACGATACAAGAACAGAACACAGTAGACAGCCTGCGCACCCTCCGGCAGAGAGTCGAGACAGCGCTGCACCCGATCATGATCATCGTACGCCGGGAGGTCAGGGATACGCTGCGGGACTGGCGGATTGTCTTCCCGGTCCTCCTGCTAATCACGATTTTCCCCTTCCTGGCCAATTTCGCCGCACAGCGGGGGCTGCTCTACGTCAATCAGTACGGTGCAAAGTTGATCATGGAGCGTCTCTTTCCCTTCCTGATGCTGGTGGTGGGCTTCTTTCCCAGCAGCTTCTCGTTGGTGATCGCGCTGGAGTCCTTTGTCGGGGAGAAAGAGCGCCGCAGTCTGGAGCCGCTCCTGTCGACGCCGTTGGCCGATACCCAGCTCTATTTGGGGAAGCTGCTCTCTTCGACCTTTACGCCAGTGGTCGCCAGCTATATCGGCATGGTCTTCTACATGCTGCTGTTGGGGTTCAGCATCGGGTGGTGGCCTTCGTTCTCGTTGTTGATGGTGGCATTTGCCCTGTCCACGACACAGGCGTTGGTGATGGTCAGTGCTGCGGTGGTGATCTCCTCGCAGGCGACCAGTGCGCGGGCGGCCAATCTCCTGGCAAGCTTTATCGTGGTTCCCATGGCATTCCTGCTTCAAGGGGAGGCAGGCCTGCTGCTCGTGGGAAACTACACAGGGCTCTGGCTGATCGCTCTCTTCCTGCTCGTGGTCAACATCCTCTTCATCCGCATGGGGATCCGGGTCTTCAATCGGGAATACCTGTTGGGCCGCGAGATCGACGTGATCGATTTCCGCGGCGGTTGGCGGACCTTCAAGGAGGCTTTCTGGCCGAAGGGTGGGGTCCGGGAGCTTTACCTCCGCGAGATTCCCAGCCACATTCGGCTGCTCTTGCCGGAGATTCTTTTCACCGTGCTGGTGGTTTTTGGCGGCGGAGCTGCGGTGGGGCTGTGGGGCTCGGCGAATTTCCCTCTGCCGGAGAGTCTCATCCAGCTTCCCGAATCCCTCTCGATGGAGGATTTCGAGGTGGCCGTGCAGGAGTCGGGACTGCTGAGCGAGTTCTCGACCTGGGCCATTCTGGGTAACAACGTTCGCTCGCTGCTGCTGGCGGGCCTTTTGGCGCTTTTCTCGATGGGCACGCTGGCGGAGCTGCTGCTCATGACGCCGATTGCCCTCATCGCATACGTGTTCATGGAGATTCCAAAGGCGGGGATGGATCCCTGGGGGCTCTTGGCTACCTTCGTGCTGCCGCACGGGATTTTCGAACTGCCCGCGGCGGTCATCGCGACGGCACAGGCGATGCGCGTTGGTGTGACCATTTTGCGCTCACCGGAGGACGGCGGCGGCATCATGGGGATGGTGCGGGAAGCCGCTCACTTTTTCAAGCTCTTTCTGGCGGTGGTGCTCCCGCTGCTGCTGCTGGCAGCCTGGGTCGAGGCGGAGGTCACGCCGCGGTTGGTGATCGCGTTCCTGGCCGAGATTGCGTCAAAGTAACGCATATTTGAAGGGAGTGGGAAGCAGCGTCGCTGCTTCCCACTCCCTTTTTTACTTCTGTGCGGCCTGGATCTGGATGGTGTACAGCATCTGCTCCGGCTGCATCGTGCACATCGAGATCGGCTGGTCGGCAGGGCACTGCACTTCCGGCGCCGGCGTCCAGTTTGCCGAGATCAGCATCAGGCCCATGTCGCGGGTCATGCCGGTTGCCGCACCGGTCGGCCCGCCGGCCTGATAGGTGATCTCCTCGGTCCAACCGACGAAGGCATTCACCAGGGTGGCTATGACCTGATTGGGATCGGAGAACTGCTGTCCGGTCCCCGTCGCGGTCAACTGGCACCCCTGGCCGGTTTCACCGGACACAAAATCGGTGAAGGGCACGCTCTCCTCTATCGTAAAATCGACGGAGAGCGCCGCGGCTGCGCTTTCCTGGAGGATCTGGCAGACTTCCAGGGAGACCGGCCCGTACCCGCCCTCTGGCATGGTAGTCAGCGCTGCTTTGCACTCCTCCGAGGGGCCGGGAACCGCCGCAAAACGGCCATCCGGTGAGGCCGGCACTCCGAACATGGAGCCGCACTCCGACTGACCGGGCGGCCCCACGATGATCTCCGCTATGGTCTGGTCTGCGGTCACACTGACGGCGGCCAGCGTCCATCCGTCCGGCGCGTACCCTGTATAAGCACCGTTATCCGAGAAGGCGAAGACCTGATACGATCCCGGCTGCACGGTCAGACTGAAGGGCGCTTCGCCATCGGCAGCTTCCGTCTCTGTGGAGGCCCACAGGCCGGTCGATGGATCGACCGCATAGACCACCATCGGTGGGGTGGGTGGACTGACCAGGTGCACGCGGCCGGTGATG
>JAVEWB010000356.1:0-3227 GCA_034004765.1 Anaerolineae bacterium | reverse complement strand
CTAGGCCCCGTGGTATAATTGCTAAACACCAGGGACACAGGGAGAACTCAATGGCAAAAGGCTTTCTATCGCGTCTGTTCGGCGACCGCAATGATCGGGAAATCGCCCGCTTACAGAAGGTGGTCCAGCAAATCAATGCGCTGGAGCCCCGCTTTGCGGCCGTGACCGATGCGGACTTATCTGCCGAAACCGCCGCACTGCGTGAGCGGCTGCTGGATGGTGAGTCGCTGGACGACCTCCTCCCTGAGGCGTTCGCCATCGTGCGCGAGGCGGGCAAGCGCACCATTGGCCTGCGCCATTACGACGTGCAGTTGATCGGCGGCATGATCCTGCACGAGGGCAAAGTCGCAGAAATGCGCACCGGTGAGGGAAAAACGCTAGTAGCAACGCTCCCCCTCTACCTCAACGCACTGGAAGGCAAAGGGGTTCACCTGGTCACCCCTAACGACTACCTGGCCAAGATCGGCGTCCAGTGGATGGGGCCGATCTACCACGCCTTAGGCGTCAGCATCAGCGTCATTCAGTCCGGCGCGGGCCGGCCCGACGAAGCCTCCTTCCTCTACGACCCGCAGTACACATCGGAGGACGACCGCTACCAATATCTGCGCCCCATTACCCGCCGAGAAGCCTATCAGGCCGACATCACCTACGGCACCAACAATGAGTTCGGCTTCGACTACCTGCGCGACAATATGGTGCCGGACCTCGCCCAATGCACGCAGCGGGAGCAGCACTACGCGATCGTCGACGAGGTCGACAGCATCCTGATCGACGAAGCCCGCACCCCCCTGATCATCTCAGGTCAGGCCGAGGAATCTTCCGAGCTTTACAAACGCTTTGCCGACCTTGTGCCGCGGCTCCACCGCGATGCCGACTACGAGGTCGATGAACGCACCCAACTCGCGATCCTCACCGAGGAGGGGACTGCAAAAATCGAGGAAATGGTGAAGATCCCTGAGGGCCAAAGCCTGTACGACCCCGAACACGCCGCCATGCTGCCCTACCTCGACAATGCGCTGCGCGCCAAGGAGTTCTACCGCAATGAGAAAGAGTATGTCGTCCGCGACGGGGAGATCATCATCGTCGATGAGTTCACCGGACGGCTGATGTTCGGACGGCGCTACTCCGAGGGGCTGCACCAGGCCATCGAGGCCAAAGAGCACGTGGACATCCGCCGGGAATCGCTGACGTACGCCACCATCACCTTCCAGAATTTCTTCCGCATGTACGCAAAGCTGGCGGGCATGACCGGTACGGCAGCAACCGAAGAGGAAGAGCTGCACAAGATCTATAACCTGGACGTCGTGATCCTCCCCACGAACGTGGAGTACCGCGCGCGCTTCGGGGATTTGAAAGAGAGCCAGGTCACGCCTGCGGAGTCAGGGGTGACTTTCGCCGGAGTCCTGCACGAATCCGACCCCTATAAGATGACCGACACCTACAAAGTGACCGTGTACGACGCTCCCGAGGACAGGCGGTATTATCGACGGTTGGATATGCCCGACCTGATCTACAAAACGGAGCAGGCGAAGTTCCAGGCCGTGATCCAGGAGATCAAGGAGACGTACGAAGCCGGACGTCCGGTCCTGGTCGGGACCACCGCCATCGAGACTTCGGAGCGCCTTTCCCATCTGCTCAAGGCCCAGAAGATCCCGCACAACGTGCTCAACGCCAAGTACCACGAAAAAGAGGCGGTGATCATCGCGCAGGCAGGGCATCCCGGCGCGGTCACGATCGCCACCAACATGGCCGGACGCGGCGTCGATATTCTCTTAGGCGGGAACCCCGAGGGGTTGGCCCGCGATCAACTGCGCAAGGAGGCGTTCGATCTCACGCAGATCCGCGCCGCCGACTGGGATACGGCGCTCAAGCTGGCCCAGCAGGGTCAATCCCCAGTAGAGCTTTACCCCGAACCTTGGGCAGAAGTGCTGTGGAAAAAGGTGAGTGAGTGCGCCCAGGCGCGCGACGATATCTATAAAGAGGGTGGACTGCACATCATCGGCACGGAGCGGCACGAATCCCGCCGCATCGACAACCAGTTGCGCGGGCGTGCCGGACGTCAGGGCGACCCCGGCTCCAGCCGCTTCTACATCTCGCTCGAAGACGAGCTGATGCGGCGGTTCGGCGGCGAACGCTTGCAGCCCTGGATGGACCGCGCCGGGCTCGACGAGGCCCCGCTGGAGTTCAACATGCTCTCCAAAGCCATCGGCTCCGTCCAGGAGCGCGTGGAAGGCTACAACTTCGACATCCGCAAACACGTCCTGGAGTACGACAACGTCGTCAACAAACAGCGCGAGGTGGTCTACGCGGAGCGGAAAAAGATCCTCTCCCGGGATGATCTCCACGATGACCTGATGACCATGGCCGAGGCCGAGATACGGCAGGTGGTCACGCTTTACACCAACGGGTACAAAGAGGACTGGGATCTCAAAGGCCTGATCGCCGAACTGCGCCGGTTCGCCCCCATCCCCAAATCCCTGGCCCCGGAAGAGCTGCAAAGCCTGAAGCCGGAGGAAATGGTCAAGCGCTTCATGGGCTGGGTAGAACAGACCTATACCGGGATGAACCAGCAGTTGGGGGCAGAGGTCTATCGGAACCTGCGGCAGGAAGAGGTGACGCCGAAACAACTCGAGGAAAAGCCTGACGCCTTCTTCAAAGTCCTCACAAGGCGGCTGCGCGAGACACTGGACGAAGAAACGCTGAGCAAAGTATGGGAGTCCCCGCTGCGGCGATTCCCCGACGAGCTGGAAGGCCACGTGCAGAGCATCCTCGTGGATACCTATCGACTTTTCCGCGACCGCGGATTGATGCTAAAATCACTAGATGATCACTGGGTACAGCATCTCACCGGCCTGGAGGTTCTGAGAGAGGGCATCGGACTGCGGGCGATCGGCCAGCAAAACCCGCTTGTCGCCTATCAAAAAGAGGCGTACGATATGTATCAGCAGATGTTGGAGTCAGTGCAGCAGACGATCGTGCGACGGCTCTTTCTGGTAGCCCGTCCCGCCGGACAATCCTCTGCCCGTCGCCCTGACCTGACCGCACAGCACCGCAATCTGCAGGCCATTGGGGGGAGTTCTCAAGCCGCTTCGCAGCCGCAGCCCCAGGCCCACAGCGGGGCACGCAAGTTAGGCCGCAATGATCCATGTTGGTGTGGCAGCGGGAAAAAATATAAAGACTGCCACTGGCACGCCGATCAGCAGGCAGGTAAGATACGGTATATCGAG
>JAVEWB010000355.1:0-3228 GCA_034004765.1 Anaerolineae bacterium | reverse complement strand
TGACCATCCATCAGGCCAAGGGGCTCGAATTTCCGGTGGTGGTGGTCGGCAGCCTCAGCAAACAGCTCTCGTCGGCTAAGGGCATCGACCGGGATCTTGCACCGTTTTACCGTCGGGTGCCCTTCGAGCCGGAAAACCGCATCACCCTGTTCGACCGCATGCGCCTGCATTACGTGGCCTTTTCCCGCCCCCAGAAGCTATTGGTGCTGACCTCCCATGAACCGCCCAAGGAACATTTCGCACCCATCTGGCAGGGGCTTCCCCAATGGCCCTACGTGGAAACCGAATTGCTGGCGGCCCAGCGCTTTGCCCTGAGGGAGCGCATGCCGGTAAAGAAATGCTACAGCTTCACAGGGGACCTGAAGATCTACGAGACCTGCCCGCGCCAGTACCAGTTCTTCCGGGAATACGACTTCACGCCCTCCCGTTCGGCGGTGATCTTTTTTGGGCTGCTGGTCCACCAGACCATCGAAGACATCCATCGCACGGCAATGGATGGGCGGCTCGACACCCTGGCCCAACCGCAAATTATATCCTTTTTCGAACGCAACTATCGGTTTCTCTGCCTGAGCGACGTACGCCCCATCGGCGATGCCGCCAAGGAAGGGGCCTTTACTCAGGTGATGAACTACTTCCACCAGAACCAGGCCGAAATGCGCCGGGTTATCCAGACCGAGGTGGACGTCTCCCTGGAAAAGGACGGCTATATCCTGGTCGGCAAGGTGGACCTGCTGATGGGCCAAGACAACAAGCTGGAGCTGCTGGATTTCAAGACCAGCGAGCGCAGCACCGATGCGGGATTGCTTTCGACATACGAAGATCAGCTTTGCACCTATGCCCACGTGCTGGAGCGGCGGCACGGCAAACACCCCGAACGCCTCTTGCTCTACTGGACCGCCGAGCCGGACAAATCCGCCGCGTTGATGGAAATTCCCTATCGCCCGGAAAAAGTGGAAGCGGCCGGACGGCGGTTCGACCAGGTGGTATCCCGCATCCAGGCACGGGATTTCACCGTGACCCGAGCGCCGCAAAGCAAGGTGTGCAAGGAGTGTGACCTGAAAGCGCTGTGCGGGTCGGAAGGCATTCAGAGACAGGATTGAACAATCGGATTTGGGGAGGCAATGATCTGATGAAATTGAAGCAGGCCATCCTGACCATCATGGACCGAGACACACTCAAAGCGGTGGTCGATGATTTGGAAATTGAAGGTGTCGACCGCCGCAGCGTCGAGGAGATGCGAGCCGGGGTGGCGCGCAGCCGGCTGGCGGAACCGGGAACGCTGTTGGCACATCTGAGCGAAAGGCAGGTCAAGGCGGTGTGCGAGCAGATGAACGTCAGTCCCAAGGGCCGGCGCAAAGTATTGATAGAACGGCTTTTGGACTCAACCGCGGCAGGGGCGCAGATGCCGGCAAAGCCACCGCTGCCCCGTTCGATGAAGACCGTGAAGCCGAATAGAAAACAAGCTCAAAAGGAGTCACCCTCCATGGCGGATAAGCCGAGCAATGACAACCAGAATGAACAGCAGCCTACCCCTGTGCGCCTACCCGACCCGCCGGCTGGGGTGATGAGGGTCACCCGCACCGAGTTGGTATGGCCGGGCAAATATAACGAGGACGGCACCCTCAAGGAGGTGCCCCGGGTGAGCCTTCCCTTCCAGGTCATCGAGACGGTCAACGAAACCCGGGCCACACGGGAAGCGAAAAAGGGCGGCATCCAGCAGGGGCTCTTCGATGTGTACGAAGGCAAGGAGGGCGACACCTTCGAGGAAGGCTGGAAGAACAAGCTCATCTGGGGGGACAACCTGCTGGTGATGGGGTCGTTGCTGGAGAAGTTCGCCGGGAAGATTGATCTGATTTACATTGATCCGCCATTCGATACAGGCGCGGATTTTAATTTCCTTACAATGCTCGGAGACGATGATGAACCAATGCCTGGGAAAAGCCCAAGTATAATTGAAGAGAAAGCTTATCGTGACACATGGGGCTCAGGCTATCCGAGCTATTTCCAAATTGTAAAAGTCAAAAACCTTCCGGACAATTGGTCCTCTCGGATGGGGGATCGTCAGGCAGCCTCCTTGAGCATTTCTTTTCGGCGGATTTTGCCTGACTCAAACGTTTCCATCGGGCGACGGCCCTTGTTGCGATAGCCCCGGTGGGGGCGCTCATGATTGTAGTGATGGAGCCAAGCATCCAGATCCGTTTGCAGGGCCTCAACGGACTCATAGAGCCGTTTTCTAAAAGCCGTTCGGAAGAACTCATCCAACACGGTTCGGTTGAAGCGCTCCACGAAGCCGTTGGTTCTCGGTGTGGCCACCTTGGTGGTCCGATGTTCGATATCGTTGAGTTCCAGAAAGATTTCGTAGAGATGGATCGTGGGGCGCCCCTTGTACTCGGTGCCGTTGTCGGTGAGGATCGCTTGGATCGCTAAGCCATGGCGTTCATAGAAGGGCAGCACCCGGTCATAGAGAACGTCCGCGGCGGTCTCCTGGCGCTTGCTGGTGTAGAGCTTGCCGAAGGCCAGGCTGCCAAAGGTATCGACAACGGCCTGCAGGTAGATCCGGCCAACGCCTTTTAGCCGGCCCACATAGAACGTGTCCTGACAAAGCAGATAACCCGGATAGTCACTTTTCACATGGCGCTCGGCAAACTCCGGGTTGGCCTTCTCAAGCAACTTAATCTGCTGCTCGGTGAGTTTGAAGCCCTTGGCCATGGCTTTCTCCTCAAGCCGCAGCAAGCGCTTGTATTTAGTCTCGAGGCCCTCTTTGATCCACACGTTGCGAACGCTGGTGGGACAAACGGAAATGCCTTCCAGAGCCAGCTGATCGGCGATGCGTTGCTGACCAAAGGCCGGATGCGCGAGACTTAAGGCGATGATCCGATCGGTCGTTTCTTTGGGCAGCTGGCTGGGATGGGATCCTGGGACAGGAGGCCTGTCCACCAGGCCCTCCAGGCCGTGCTCCTGGAAGGCCCGTTTATACTCGTAGAACTGACTGCGAGAGACCTTGTGCATGCGGCAGGCCTTGGAAATGTTGCCCAGTTTTTCAGCCAATTGTAGCAGGGTGAGGCGCTTGTGTGCTAACTTCTCGGTTGCGGTCATCGTGTCCTCCTGGGGTTAAATGTTCGGCAAAACACTTATACCCGAGAGGACGACCGCGCGTCATCCCTCAGCCAATAAGGGCTGGGGGATGACGCTTACTTCGAAGTGTCCGGGAAGATCTTAACTTTTACA
>JAVEWB010000354.1:0-3234 GCA_034004765.1 Anaerolineae bacterium | reverse complement strand
CGGTAGCCATAGCGAATGCCGTCGAAGCGCGCCAGGTTCGCGCTGGCCTAGGCGGTCGCGACCAGGTAGTAGACCGCGACGCCGTACTCCGAGTTCGGCAGCGTCACCTCCACGATCTCGGCACCCAGATCGGCTAAGGTCTGGATAGCCGCGCGGACCTTCTGCTCGACCGCGGGCTGCAGGCCGCCCTTCATGAAATACTCCTGCGGCACGCCCACGCGCAGCCCTTTGATATCTGCCGTGAGTTCATTGCCGTAGTCGTAGACCGGCTCGGTGCGGGTGGTGCTGTCCTTCGGATCGTGGCCCGCCATCACCTGCGTGAGGAACATCGTGTCGATCACGTCGTGCGTGAGCGGTCCGATCTGATCCAGCGAGGAAGCAAAGGCGATCAGGCCGTAGCGCGAGATGCGGCCGTAGGTGGGACGGAGTCCCACCAGCCCACAGAGCGCCGCGGGCTGCCGCACCGAGCCGCCGGTATCGCTGCCCAACGCGGCCAGCGCCTCGCCCGCGGTCACGGCGGCGGCACTGCCGCCGCTCGAACCGCCGGGGACGCGTTCCAGGTCCCACGGATTGGCCGTCGTGAAATAGCCGGAGTTCTCGGTGCTGGAGCCCATCGCGAACTCATCGTGGTTCGTCTTGCCCAAGATGACCGCACCGGCTTCCTTCAACCGCGCAACGGCGGTCGCGTCGTAGGGCGGGACGTAGCCCTTGAGGATCTTGGAGGCACAGGTGGTGGGGATGCCCTTCGTCGAGAGATTGTCCTTCAACGCAATCGGCAGCCCCAGGAGTGGGGCTTCATGGCCCTCGCGCCGCTGCTGGTCGGCCTGGCGAGCCTGCTCCAGCGCCATTTCCGGCGTCAGGGTGATATAAGCGTGAATGTGACCGTCGACCGCCTCGATGCGGTCGAGAATAGATTGGGTCAGTTCTACAGCGGAGATCTCCTTGACCTTCAACAGGCCCAGGGCAGCATGCAGGGTAAGATCAGGCAGTTCGCTCAAGGCCTACTCCTTTACCATAACGGGGGGTACGAAGAAACAATCGACTTCCGCTTCCGGCGCATTGGAGAGCGCCTCCGAGCGGGGCAGGACCTCGCCCGGTTCATCCTCACGGAGGACAGAGCGCAGCGGCAAGACGGTAGCAGTAGGGGGAATGGCATCCGTATCCAGCGCCTGGATCTGCTCGATGTACTGTAAAACCGTGGAGAGCTGCTCCTGGTATTGGGTCAACGCCTCATCGCTCAGTGCCAGGTGCGCCAGTTCCGCGATATGGGCAACCTCTTCTTTCGTCAGTGCCATCCTTGCCTCCGGCAAAAATTAAAGTCTCTTCAAAAGATTATAACACGCTCACCCCGGCAGACCAAATAGACAACACCTTTCGGCAGGTTCCTGAGCATCCCCGCGTCCTGCGGGAGGCAACCTGCCGTTGGGTCAAGAGTTCTTCAATTATGCTCCTATCCTATGATTTCCTCCCGCAGAAGCAAGTGAAAGCCTTCTATGTTTCGGGTGACAAAGTTACCCTCATGACCACTTGATGTAGGACAAGTCACGAAATCAGCACGATTGCGGAGTATCCGGCCGTAGGATAAGTCGCTGGCCTGTCCACAAGGGCCGACCACGAATGGGACACGAATACACGAATGGTTCCATGCATCGTGGGTCCTTCATGGATGGTCATTACTTGCCCTCTTAGCAAGATAGCCACAACTGTAATGGCCTTCTACAAATTCTTATCGACGTAAGTAAAATCATGTGCTAAAATAAGTATAGGAGATATGTGAAATGCTGCAGACGCTTGAAGCTATAATTGACGAACAGGGAAACGTGCAACTCGTCACGCCCATCGCTCTTCCAGCAGGGCGACGCGCTCTTGTTGTTATTTTGGATGAACCAGCGCTCTCTATTGCCGAAGCCGCTTTACTGAGCGAGGAAGCACTTGCGGAAGATTGGAATCGACCAGAGGAAGACAAAGCATGGTCACACTTACAGCATCTAATGTCGTCCTAGTCCGTTTCCCTTTTTCCGACCTATCTCAATCAAAGCTGCGGCCTGCCGTGGTTCTGGCCGCGGCTGACCGCGGTGATTGGATCCTTTGCCAAGTCACGAGCAAGCCCTATGGTGATTCTCAATCCATAATGTTGACCGATGCCAGTTTTGCTAAAGGAACACTGCATGTGGATAGTTATGTAAGGCCGAGAAAATTATTCACCGCCAATGAGAAGTTAATCGTGGCAACAGTCGGGACACTGCATTTTCATCATTTCGAACAGGTGATAGAAGCTGTAATAGCTATTTTCCAGACAAGCCTATCAGACTGCTCCTCAAAGGCTTGATCCGGCAGGCGTATCAAATCAAAAGATAACCTTACCGAAGAGCCCTATCCCCCGGGCATCCTTTCGGAGAGATGCGACCGTAGCCGTAGTGCTTGTGGGCACTGTGGGCAAATGCTGTCGCACTGTAGCCACGCTCATCTGCGCTAATTGCTCACTCGATAAGATTTTACCTGATCGAAAGCGAAAAATTGACCTTCTTGCAAGGGATCCTATACTTACCATACCCTTTAGCAACAAAGTCATAAGACATCGAGGGAGCAGTCCATGGGTAATATTGACACCAATGGTAACAATAATGTCATCGGAAGTACCAACATTCAAGTCAGCGGCAGTGGCGCTATTGTGACCCGGTTCTTTCAAGGTAAAGCTGAGCAGCGTGCCCAACGGGAGCGGCACGCCATGCTGGAACTGGTCAGGACGATCTGGGTCGAGGGCGTGCTGGAGAAGTCACTGTACGCCGAGATCCTGACCCGGTTGGGACTCGAAGAGCAGCCGGGGGCTTGTGAGCGGCCCTGGGACGTGCTGCTGCAAACACCCGATCAGCCCAACCGCATGCTGCCGCCCGGTACGCCAGTAGTGGAAGTCTTTGACGCAGTGAACGGCTCATTGCTTATCCTTGGTGAGCCGGGCGCAGGCAAAACGACGATGCTCCTGGAATTGGTGCGCGATACCCTTGTGCGTGCCGAACAAGATGCAGCGTTGCCCATCCCGGTAGTGTTCAATCTCTCCTCGTGGACCGATCCCCAGCAGCCCCTGACCGATTGGCTGATAGCCGAACTGAGAGCTAAATATTACGCACCCAAAGCAACCGCCCAAAGGTGGGTGGAGCGTGGCGAGCTGCTCTTGCTGCTCGACGGGCTGGATGAGGTCAGGCCGGAGAATCGGGAAGCGTGCATCCAGGCGAT
>JAVEWB010000353.1:0-3236 GCA_034004765.1 Anaerolineae bacterium | reverse complement strand
TGACACGCGGCATGTTGATGGCGCATGTGTACAGCTCCGATCCGGCGCTCCGCGAAGCCACCTACAAGGAACTTTACCGTCTCTATGGAGCCAATGCGGATGTCCTGGCGCAGATTTACGCCGGACGGGTTCGTGACTGGAGTGCGGAGAACGTCAAACTCCGGCATTTCTCCGGCCCGATCAGTGCGCGCAACCTGGGGAATGATATCCCGGATGCGGTGGTGGATACGCTGCTGGAGGTGACACGTAAGAATGCGCCCCTGTTCCAGCGGTACTTCCGCTTCAAAGCTAAGGCTTTGGGCATGGAGCGCCTGCGCCGTTACGATATCTATGCGCCGCTCTCCGATGCGGATAAGACGTACACGTTCGATGAAGCGGTGCATCTGGTGGACGCGAGCTATCGTGCCTTCTCCCCGGTGCTTGCCGACTATGCTCTGAGTATCCTTCACGAGCGGCACGTGGATTCCGAGACGCGCACCGGGAAGATGGATGGGGCCTATTGCTACGGCGTGCTCCCTCGCGTGACCCCGTGGGTGCTGGTGAATTACGCCGGCAAGATCAACGATGTGTCTACGCTGGCCCACGAATTAGGCCACGGTGTGCATGCCTTGATGGCGGCAGAGCATTCCCCGTTGACCTTCCACTCACCTCTTCCGATGGCAGAAACGGCCTCCGTCTTTGGCGAGATGCTGTTCATGGACAAACTCCTTCAGGAGGAGCAGGATGTCAGCGTGCGGCGCACCTTGCTGAACACCTTCCTGGCGGATGCTTACGCCACGGTCATGCGGCAGGCCTATTTCGTGGCCTTCGAAAAGCGGGCACACGACATGATCATGGCCGATGCGACGCCCGACGAACTGCACGCTGCCTATCTGGAGAACCTGCAGGAGCAGTTTGGGGATGCGGTAGAGGTGAGCGATGAATTCCGCCTTGAATGGATCTCGATCCCTCATATCTACCACACACCTTTCTATTGTTACGCCTATGCATTCGGCCAGTTGTTGGTGCTGGCGCTCTATCGCAGGTATAAGGAGGTGGGGCGGGATGCCTTTGTGCCTCAATACCTGCGTATTCTGGCTTACGGTGGTTCTGCAAGTCCCGCGCATATCTTGTCGGAAGCGGGCTTCGACATGGCTTCCCCGGAGTTCTGGCAGGGGGGCTTTGATCTGCTGTCCGAGATGCTCGAAGAATTGGAGAGGCTGAGCGATGAACCCTGAAGATGAGAAGATTGTAGGCGAGAAGCAGCACTGGCAGGAGACCACCCTCAAAGAGGTGTTGGATCGCTTTCCGGAGCGGCAGGAGCATTTTGCCACCTCCTCAGGTATCCCGGTCGAGCGGGTGCTCACACCTGCCGAAGTGCGGGTGGATTACCTCAACGATCTGGGCCTTCCCGGGGATTACCCCTACACGCGCGGCGTCCAGCCGACGATGTACCGTGGGCGTTTCTGGACCATGCGTCAGTACGCCGGCTATGCCTCCGCGGAGGAATCGAATACCCGCTATCGCTATCTGCTCGAACAGGGGCAGACCGGGCTCTCCGTGGCCTTCGATCTCCCGACGCAACTGGGCTATGACGCGGATGACGAGCTGGCACGCGGGGAGGTTGGGAAGGTGGGCGTCTCGATCAGTTGCCTGGATGATATGCGGACGCTCTTCAACCAGATTCCTTTGCAAAAGGTGAGCACCTCGATGACCATCAACGCCCCCGCGGCTATTCTCTGGGCGATGTACATCGCGGTGGGAAAGGAGCAGGGCGCGGCCCCCGCTCAGCTCCGGGGGACGATTCAGAACGACATTCTCAAGGAGTACGTGGCGCGCGGCACCTATATCTTCCCGCCGCGCCCCTCCATGCGACTGATCACCGATACCTTCCGCTATGGCGCGCAGGAGGTGCCTAAGTGGAACCCCATCAGCATCAGCGGTTACCACATTCGGGAGGCCGGCAGCACGGCGGTGCAGGAGGTCGCTTTCACGCTGGCCGACGCCATCGCGTATGTGAAGGCGGCGATCGATGCCGGGCTGGGTGTGGATGACTTTGCCCCGCGGCTTTCCTTCTTCTTCAATGCGCATAATAACTTTCTCGAGGAGATCGCAAAGTTCCGCGCTGCGCGGCGGATGTGGGCCCGCATCATGCGCGAGCGCTTCAACGCTCAGGACCCGCACTCATGGATGCTGCGCTTCCACACGCAGACCGCCGGCTCGACACTGACGGCCCAGCAGCCAATGAACAATGTGGCGCGTGTGACCCTGCAGGCGCTTGCGGCCGTCCTGGGGGGCACGCAGTCGCTGCACACTAACTCGATGGATGAAGCGCTCTGGCTGCCCACCGAGGAGAGCGTACAGGTGGCGCTGCGGACGCAGCAGATCATCGCCTATGAGTCCGGCGTGGCGGATGCGGCTGACCCTCTGGCGGGGTCGTACGTCATCGAGAATCTCACCAACGAGATCGAGAAACGGGCATTCGATTACATTGGGGCGATCGATGACATGGGAGGAGCGGCCGCAGCGGTGGAGAGCGGCTACATGCAGGCCGAGATTGCCGACGCTTCTTACCGCGCCCAGCTCGCTGTGGAGCGCGGCGAGCAGGTGATCGTCGGCGTCAATATGTTCCAGCGGGAGGAAGACGAGGTCTCTCTGGAACAGCTCAAGGTTGATCCGGCCATCGAGGAGAATCAGCGCCGCCATCTGGTCAAGATCCGGGCGCAGCGCAGCCATGAGCGTGCTTCGGCCGCGTTGTCCCGCATCGAGGAGGCTGCCCGCCAGCCTGAAGCTCCGCTGATGCCGCTTTTCATCGAAGCGGTGGAGGCGGACTGCACCTTGGGCGAGATCTGCGGTGTTCTGCGTCGGGTGTGGGGCGAGTACCGGCCGAAGGTCATGGTCTAGCCGAGTCCCGTGAGTTCTGGCGGCGTTGTAACAGGGTGAGTGTTATCTATGGACAAATTGGCTTCCGGGCTTATTTGTCCATTTCCATCTTTGTCAGGTCGATGATTTTCGGAGGGATCTGAATGGCGCGATTACATGAGTATCAGGGAAAAGAACTTCTTAAACAGTTTGAGATCGCGGTTCCGAAGGGCGGGGTGGCCACGACCCCGGATGAGGCCCGTGCGCTGGCTGCGGAGTTGGGCGTGCCGGTGATGGTCAAAGCGCAGGCCTGGGTGACCGGGCGTGCGACGATGGGGGGCATCAAGAAGGCCGCCACCCCTGAAGAAGCCGCAGCCGCAGCCGACCAGATGTTG
>JAVEWB010000352.1:0-3240 GCA_034004765.1 Anaerolineae bacterium | reverse complement strand
TTCATCAAAGGGCATGATTCGTTCTCCTGTGATACGGATTCAGTGCAGCGTCCCCCGGATCTCCTCAAAGAGCGCTTCGTATGCGGTCGCCGTTTGGTCGGTCGAGAAAAGGGCGGCGATTTCTTCTCCGGGGCGCTGGTAGTGCTCGCGATGATCCAGAACCTTTAGCATGGCTTTGGCCAGCCCTTCTGCATCGCCCACGGGCGCGATTTCACCCATGCCGGTCTGTAAGACCGGCTGTCGGACGCCCGGCAGGTCGCTGGCCACGCAGGGCACGCTGTGGATCATCGCCTCAATCTGTACCAGCCCGAAGGATTCCGTGGAATTAAGGCTGGGGACGACGAGGAGATCCAGGTTGGGGTAGAAGGCCGCCATTTGCAGGGGATTCAAGACCCCTAGAAACTTCCACTGTCCCTCATTCTGATAGCGATAGAGCATAGGGGCCAGACGGTGGGCATAAGCCTGCTCTCCCATGACGTCCTGGTGCTGCCCGGCGAAGAGAATGCGGGCCCTGGGATAGCGTTCCAGAATGCGGGGGAAAGCTTCCAGGAGCACTTCCACGCCCTTCTCGGTGGCCAGCCGTGCAGCCATCCCGATGATGGGACGGTTGCCGTTCGGGTTGTGCATCTTGGCGAAGGCGGCCGTCCCGGAGGGGCTGGCCGGCGGAAGTTCGATCGGCGGTGGGATGACCCGCAGCTTATCGGCAAAGCGCTGCAGGTAGGGTGAGGCGTCGGCGAAGTCCTGTGTGTAGGCGACCACCCGGTGGCTGAAGGCACCTGCCAGAGCGTTCATCCCGTTGGTCACCTGATTGACAACCTTGTTGAACGGGGTCGGTGGGAGCTGAAGGTCGCAGTGGTAGGTGAGGACGGTTGGCTTGCGCAGCATACGCCCCCGCAGAGCCACCCCTGCGGCGTCGAATTGGGGCAGGTGCAGGCTGATGACATCGGCCTCGCCGGCCAGCTTCCACGCCAGAAAGCCGAAGGTTGGCATGATCACGCCTTTGCTGAGGCGAAAGAGCACCGGCGCGCGAACCACGCGCACACCGTTGATCTCCTCGGTGCCTGGAAGACGGTGCAGATAACGTGAGGTCAGGATGGTGACCTGATGTCCGGCGCGGACCAACCCTTGGGCTAGGCGCTCGGCGTAAATGGTCAATCCGCTGGTGTGGGGACGATAGTAGGTCAGGACGATAAGCACATGCATGATGGGCTCCGTAATTCGTGATTGAAGTCTGGCATTCTCATAGGAGTGCCGACGCGTTTTCTCATCGCAGAGGGCGTGGCTTTTTGGCGCTCTCTGCCGGGCACGATACCGCTGATCATTACGATTCGAACAAGTGCACGTTGGCCTTTACCCAGCGATAGAGGCGGTCGATGCCTTCCTCTACGCTGATCCGCGGTTTCCAATCCAGCTCCTGGGCCGCCTTGCGGATGTCGGAGACATAGAGCCGTTGATCGCCGGGCCGCCACTCTCCCCGAGCGACGGGGATGGGATGACCGGCCATCTGTTCGAGCAGCGGGCGAAACTCCTCCCAGATGGAGAGCTGATTCTCTGCACCTCCTCCTACATTGTAGACCTGTCCGGCGGCTTGATCAATGCGCGCGGTGGCTGCGTCGTAGGCGTTTAGCAGATCCTCTACATAGAGCAGGTCGCGGACCTGCTTGCCGTCGCCGTAGATCGTGATCGGGCGATTGAGAAGGACGGCGATGATGAACCACGCCACCCAGCCTTGATCCTCGATCCCGAACTGACGCGGTCCGTAGATGCAGCTCTGCCGGAAGACGACCGTGCGCAGACCGTAGATGCGGGCGTAGTCGCGCATATACTGGTCCCCTGTCCCTTTGGAGCAGCCGTAGGGCGAATGGAAGTCGAGCGGCTGCATTTCGGGGATGCCGTAGGGGAAATCGCGGTAGGCGTAGCGGGTAGCGTGTTCTTCGACGACCAACTCCTCCATGCCGCCGTAGACCTTGTTGGTCGAGGCGTAGAGGAGGATAGGATGGTTCCCGGAAAGCCGGGCCGCCTCCAACACATTGAAGGTTCCCACGGCGTTGATCTCGAAATCCTCGCGGGGGTTTAAGACGGAGGTGGTGACGGCGACTTGAGAGGCCAGGTGCACGATGGCCTCGACGTTGCGTGTGGTTGCGGTCAGCAGCGTTGCGTCCCGTACATCTCCCTGGATGAACTCGAAGGCGTCTTTGCCGAACTCCGCGGAGAGCCAGGCCAGATTGGCGGCGGCTCCCCGTCGGGAGAGATTGTCGTAGATGGTGACGGTTTCACCGCGGTGCAGCAGCCGGTGGACATAGTTGGAGCCGATGAATCCTGCGCCCCCTGTGACAAGATAATGCATCTTCCCTCCGGTGTTGTCAGGCTTTTGGAGTCGTGATTTCTTTGAGCGAGATCCCCCACATCATCAGGGCGCTGGCTCCTAAAATGACGCCCAGCAGGTACGAGATGATATGGGCCAGCAGGGCGTAGGTCGCGGCTAACGCATCCACGATGCTAAAGAGCGTCAGCGCCCACTTTGCTGCGGCATGGTAGCCGCCGATGCCACCCTGGCTTGGGACGGCCATGCCTAATGCCGTGGCCCAGGTGGTCACCAGCGCCGCGAGCAGGATCGGTTTTGGGGGTGCTCCGTACAGCAGCGCTTGCTGCAGGACGATGTAGTAAAGGATGACGGCCCCCCAGATCCCCAACGAGAAGAGCCCCAGCGCAATCCCTTTTTGTGGGGTGCGCAGTGCCTGGAGCCCTTGCAGGATGTCCCGCAGCGGGTGCAGCCAGCGCTCCGGGTCACCGAGTGGCAGCCGGGTCAGGACAGCCCGTGCCAGTCCTTCGGTTCTCTCCGGATAAGATGCCATGAGGATCAGCGCGATGAGCAAGACGAGTGCTGCCCCACCGCTGACCAATCCCGCGGCAGCGGAATCCCCCACGGCGATGAAGGGCAGCGTGATCACCAGAAAGAGTACGGCGGTCAGCAGGTCGAGCGTGCGTTCGATGACGACGGTGGAGAGCGCCGCGATGGTGGAGACTTTGCTTCGAAGGCTGGCGGCGACGGCCCGAGCCGGGTCGCCCAGCCGCAGCGGGAGGATATCGCTTACCAGGTAGCCGATACAGATCAGCCCGAAGGCGCTGCCGACGGAGAGTTCATCATTGAGCAGGAGCCGCCAGCGGTAAGCCCGGAGGAGAAAGCTCACGACCATACAGAGAACGGCAAGGACCACCCAGCCCCAGCGCGCATTCTGC
>JAVEWB010000351.1:0-3241 GCA_034004765.1 Anaerolineae bacterium | reverse complement strand
AATCGGCATGGCCCACGGTGTAGGGAAGCTCCCAGCGCTCCGCCAGGGCTTCTACAAAAGCCGCATCGGCATCCGCATCTGCGCCGCGGATGCCATGGTGCAGGTGCGCCACGTGCAGATGGAGATTCCACGGCCCGGCAAGGCGGCGCAATAAATCCAGGAGGGCCACTGAATCCGGCCCTCCTGAAACTCCCACCACGAGCACATCCCCAGGTGCAAAAAGGTGATGGCGTGTGCTATACCGGCGAACCGCATCGAGAAGGTCCATGAAGACTACCAGATTTCTAAATGTCCGGCCACACCGATGCTCAAAACCCTTCTCGCCCTATTGGTCAAGGCGTGTCACCATCCCACAATAACCACAGGTTATCTGCTGCATCCCCTTATAGATGGTAGGGAAAGGAGCCCCGCAATTCGAGCAGCGGGTCGGCAAAGAAGACGATGTAGCTCCCGCGGCTCCTGGGGCCTCGGCAGCTCCCGACAGCTCCGCCTCAGCCGACGGCGCTGCATCATACCGATCAGCCTCTAACTGACCCTCCTGGACACGCCGGATGAAGCGCGCCCAGGCCTCATTATCATCATCGGCCAGCTCTACAGTCACCTCTGGCGGAGCATCATCGCTGTCAAGCCGGAACGTCAGCATCTCCTTGTGTGATAAGAAAGCCTTCTTGTCCTCAGCCGCCAGCACCTCAACGCCACCAATGGGCGCCTGCCAGAGCAGTTCCTGGACCAACTTCTTCTCGGTTGTAATAAACAGGATCTTCTTGGTCGCAACCTCTTCACGCTGCTCGAACATCAGCCGACTATCGGTGAGGAACAGAAGCCCCTCGATTTCCTCTGTACCTTTAGGCAGCCAGGCCGCCTTGGAGACCATGACACCATGTTCTTCGGGGTACAGCTTGAAGGATGCCGACTCAAGGGAATCCATAAGAAATTCAACGCCCTCCAGCTCATCCCGCAACTGCTCCACGCTTTCTTCCGTCTTATCGAAAACTCCCTCGACCCGATATCCGGACTCGCGGATGCGGCTCTCAAGATTGGAAGCGCGTCCTTCCGCCGTCTCTATCAGCGCCGGCTGCCGTGAAGCACGATCGACAAGGTCCGACACCTCCTGAACCGCGCTAAGCAGAACCTGTCGTTCCCCTTCCAAAGTGCGCGTTGCCTGTGCCCGTTGTGCAGACCATTGCGCGCTCAGTGCGCCTGCCTGATCCTCCCACCCGCGCCCGAACTGATACCCCCGGGCACGGAGGCTTGAAATCTGTTCGTCAAGCGCGTTGACCGAAGAGGTCATGTCTTCGAAACGATCGTAAAGGGCCCCCAGCCCCGCAAGTCCGGCGAGCCGCTCCCATCGATTGCGCAGTTCAGCGACCTTAGTTTCATGCTCAGCCATCATGGATCCTGTGGCCGTTGCGCCCACCTTCGTGGCCGGTGCAGGAGAAGGCTTCGGGACGCTGCTGGTGATCCTTGGAGCGACCGGCTTCTTGTCAGGCGCAGGTTTGAAAGCCGGAGCAGGGCGGGTCGTCGAAGAAGGCTGCCGAACACTGCTGGTGATGGATGAAGAAATCTCTTTCTTCCCCGGTGAAGGTCGCGCCGCGGGTTTAGGACTCGATACCGGTTTCTTAGATCCCGATCGGTTCACACTACTTACATTGGGCGACTTCTTGCCTCCATCGGCACTGTGCACGCTCGAGATGCTTTTTTCCTTAGCCATAGGATCCTCCTCAGAATCGCTGACTGATAAAAAGAGCCAATGCTTACAATAGAAGAAATCGCAGGGTCACGATCGCGTTTCCCCCATCATAAAACGTAGATAAGCCTCCATGAAAGCGTCCAAATCACCATCCAGGACCGCCTGGACGTTCCCCGACTCAAAGTCGGTACGGTGATCTTTCACCATCTGATAAGGATGCAAGACGTAAGAACGGATCTGATTTCCCCAGCCTGCATCGGTGTGCTCACCCTTTAAATCGGCAAGCTGCTGGCGCTGTTTCTCCTCCTCCATCTCCACAAGCCGTGCCTTGAGGACACGCAGCGCACTCTCACGGTTCTGCATCTGCGAGCGTTCGTTCTGGCAGGAGACGATCAGGCCGCTGGGAATATGTCGAATGCGGACCGCAGTCTCATTCTTCTGCATGTGCTGCCCCCCTGCCGAGGATGCGCGGAAGGTGTCAATCTCCAGATCGTCAGGGTTGATCTGCACATCGACATCATTACCCAGATCAGGCCAAACCTCCACCAAAACAAATGACGTATGCCGGCGGTGCGCCGAGTCAAAAGGTGAAAGACGCACCAGCCGATGCACACCACGCTCAGAGCGAAGATAGCCGTAGGCGTAAGCACCGGCGATGCTCAATGTCGTACTTTTAATGCCGGCGCTTTCCCCATCCAATGAATCTAAGATTTCCGTCTTAAAATTGCGGCGCTCTGTCCACCGCAAGAACATCCGCAGCACCATCGCGGCCCAGTCTTGAGCATCGGTACCGCCTGCCCCGGCATGGATCGCCAGAATTGCATTACCGCGATCATGCTTCCCGGATAGAAGCAGCCGGAACTCCGCCCGCCCCATCTCTTGTTCCAGCGCGGCGGCTTCCACCTCAAGCTCTGGCAAAAGCTCTTCATCTTCCAGAGAAAGCAGCTCCTGCACGTCGGCAATCTGCTGCCGCAGGTTGGTCCAGTATTGGACGTCCTCCTGCAGATCTGCAAGGTGCTGCATCAGCCCCCGTGCAGCGTCCGGGTCATTCCACAGGTCAGGGTCAGCGGCCTGCTGCTCCAACTCCTTCAATACCTGGCATTTACCAGGTAAGTCAAAGACGCCTCCAGATAGCTTCCACTCGGGAAGCCAGATCTTGCAGCCCAGTCATCAAATCGTTCATCAAATCCTCCGGTTCATCAGCTCACAAAGTCACATCAGGGAAAACCACGCAGGTTTTACTTCCCCAACAGCCCCGAGACAAAGGCAGCACGGTCAAAAGGAGCAAAATCTTCCACCCGCTCGCCGGTCCCGACAAAATCAATCGGCAGCCCTAATTGATCGCCGATTGCCAACGCCATACCCCCTTTAGCACTGCCATCAAGCTTCGCCAGGATGATGCCGGTCACCTTGACCACTTTCATGAACTCCCTGGCTTGCGAGAGGCCATTCTGCCCCGTCGAGGCATAGAGCACCAACAGCGTCTCGTGCGGCCCCCAGGCCACCCGCGTGGTAACGATCCGTCGGACCTTTTCCAACTCCGCCATCAGG
>JAVEWB010000350.1:0-3250 GCA_034004765.1 Anaerolineae bacterium | reverse complement strand
CAAAGAGACGAAATAGGGGACGCGCTTCCCGGCCACCCTGCCCACCAGTGCACCCAGTGCACTGTAATCCGCAATCGTGCGCAACGTAGACTTGACCTCCACCCGCAGCGTCGCGCGGCGAGCCTCATCCAGGTGCAAGCCATAGGCGCCGGTCCGCCCCGCCAGCGCAGCCGCAATGGCCCCGGGGCCGCCCTCACGGTTGGTGCGCGCTCCAAGGACACTGTTGGCATAGACCACTGCCGAGGATTCCGCCCAGGCGATGTGCTCCCCTAAAGCCGGGAGGTTGCCCACCAGATAGGGGGTACAGGTGGGGAGCGGATGGCCCTCTCCTACTCCCATACAGGCAAAGCTATCCACCACAGCCTGCTGCTTTTCGGCAAACTCGGGGTCGAATCCCTGGTCACGCCAGGCAGCCAGATCCATAGCGGTGGGATTGAGCGTCGTGGGGACCCGGACACGCGCACCCTCCTCCGCCCACCGGCGCAGGAATTCCAACCCCGCGGGGCCGATATTGCGGTAGGAAACGCCGGAGATCTGCACGCTTTTCACGGGGACGAGGTGCTCTGCCCCGTAAATCTTGCCCAGTGCCACGACGATCTCCATCGCCCGTTTGAGCGCCGGGCCACCCTCGCCTGCCAGCCAGGAACGTTCTTCCTCGGTCAGATACATACGACCTCCTCCCCTCACCCAGCCTTAGCTGCCGGGGATAGCTTCCCACGCGGCCACAACCTGGCGCTGCGTCTCCTCGAGCGTGCCGCCCGTGTCGATCACCACGTCCGCAAGCGCCAGCTTCTCAGCCTGCGGGGGCTGCGCCTGAATGCGCTCCCAGGCTTCCGCATGGGTCAATCCGCGCTCCTGCATCAAGCGCAGCGCCTGGATCTCGCCGGGGCAGGTAGTCACCCACAACGCGTGGTAGCGGCTGGCCATGCCGCTCTCGATCAGCTTGATCGCCTCGACCACGACGACGGGAGCCTCAAGGAGCGCAGTCCGGCGGTCGATCTCTACAATCACCGCCGGGTGGACCAGCGATTCAAGCTTTGCCAGGGCTTCGGGATCGTTGAAAACCTGCGCACCGAGCCGACGCCGGTCAATGGGGCCTTCAGGGGTCAGAATTTCTGCACCGAAAGCAGCGACAACTGCTTCATACACTGCACTGCCAGGGGCCAGCACCTCGTGGACGACCCGGTCGGCATCCAGATGGATTGCACCCAGTGCCGCCAACATCCGCGCCACGGTGGATTTGCCGGTGGCGATATTGCCTGTGAGGCCGATACGATAAGGGACGCGATCCACAGCAGCCTCCATCTTATCCTCCCGATCATCGGGAAAGACTCTAAAGGTCTAAGAAGACCTTTAGAGTCAGGAAAGTCTTACGCTACCGGCGTGTCGGCGACCTCAGCCCACTCCTCGAGCAGGGTATTGATCTCCGACTCGACCTGATGATACTCCGCGCCCAACCGGGTGACGCGCTCGACGTCCTGAGCCCGCCCCGCCGCATCCAGGGCTACGGTCAGCTCCTGCAAGCGGAGCTCCAACTGCTGGATGGTTTCCTCCAGCGCCTTCAGCCGCTCCTGCTGGCGGGCCAAGGCCCGCTGTCGGAGGCGCTCCGTCTGGCGTTCGGCCTCCTGGCGTTTCTTGGCCTGGTCATCCGCCTTCTGTACCTCAGGAGATCCTTCGCGCTGCTGGCGGTGCCAGTTCGCATAAGCAGCGTAGGTCTCGAAGGTATACAGGGCATTCTCATAAATGACCCAGACATGTGTCGCCAGTTCACGAATCAAATAACGGTCATGGCTGACCAAAAGGATCGTTCCGCCAAAAGCCAGCAGCACCTCCTGCAAGACCTCCTGCGAAGGAATATCCAGGTGGTTGGTCGGCTCATCCAACAGCAAGAAATTGGCCTTTTGCAGTGCCAGGAGCGCCAGCGCTACCCGTGCCCGCTCCCCACCGGAGAGGACACCGACCTCCTTGAAGACATCGTCCCCGCGGAAGGCATAACGCGCCAGGAAGGAGCGCGCCTCCGCCAGCGAGACCATCCCCGCATCGAGCAGCGTCTGCAAGACCGTCCGGGAAGGATCGAGATGCGCCTGTACCTGAGCGAAGTACCCCATCCGCACCGCCGCTCCCAGGCGCACCCGCCCTGCCTGCGGCCGGATCTGCCGCAGGATCGTGCGCAGCAGCGTCGTCTTCCCGGAGCCGTTGGGGCCGATCAGGGCCACACGCTGGCCGCGGCGGATCTCAGCTTCGGCAGCCGTGACCAGAGGAGCCTCATCGGCGTACCCTGCACGCACATCATAGAGGCCCAAAACCAAATCACCGCTGCGTAGTGTGGTCTGGAGATCCATCCGCATATGCTGCTGCTCCTGAGGGCGATCCAGCCGCTCCTCACGTTCCAGCCGTTTCAGTCGGCCTTGGGCCTGAGCCGTGCGCTGTCCCGCCATGTAGCGGCGGATATAGGCCTCGGTGTTCTCGATATGCTCCTGCTGTGCCTGGTAAGCCGCCTGCTGCCGCAAATGGCGCTCCGCCCGCTGCTGTTGGTAGGCCGTATAGTTGCCTCGATAGGTTTCAAGGCGTCCGCCTTCAAGCTCCAAGACGCGTCCCACAACGGCGTCAAGGAATGCCCGGTCGTGAGCCACCACGATAATCGCGCCCTTCCAGTTCTGTAACTGTTCTTCCAGCCACTCGATCCCTTCCAGGTCGAGATGGTTGGTGGGTTCATCGAGCAGCAGCAAGTCGGGCTCCTCCAACAAAAGCCGGGCCAGCAAAGCGCGGGTCTTCTCCCCTCCGCTGAGGTACGCAACCGGCGTCTGGAACTCCTCCTTACGGAATCCCAGCCCACCCAGAACCCGTGCGATCCGCGCCTCATAGGTAAAACCTCCGGCATGCTCGAATGCCTCCAGAAGTTCACCGTAGCGGGCCATCACGGCTTCACGTTCTTCGTCACGGCAGGAAGCCATACGGTGCTCAAGCTCGCGCAGCTCCTGAGCACGATCCAGGAGGCGGCTGAAGATGGCCTCCATAGCGCTCCACAGCGTCCCTTCGTCGGATAGATCGGGGATCTGTGGCAGATAGCCCAGCCGCACCTCGCGTGCGAGGGAAACCGTCCCATCGTCAGGTTCCAGACGATCCGCCAAAATATCGAGGAGGGTGCTCTTTCCGCAGCCATTCACACCGACAAGCGCGATACGCTCGCCGGCATGCACCTCCAAAGAGAGCCCGGAGAAGATCTCATCCACGCCGTAATATTTATTCA
>JAVEWB010000349.1:0-3254 GCA_034004765.1 Anaerolineae bacterium | reverse complement strand
CAACCATCAAAGATGGGGCCTCCGTGAGTGGGGATGTGGTCGTTTTTGGTGCGTTGGAGGTTGCCGGTACGGTGGATGGCAATGTTTTTACTGCCGGCGCCATCAGCCTTCAGGATACTGCGCACGTGAGCGGCAATGTGGCCGCCACGGGTGTGATCGATCAGGCGGAAGGGGCAACCGTTGATGGAAATATCGAGGAAGTCGAAGAAGAGGATATTCCCGATTTGGATTTTCCCTTTATCGCTCCGGTGAGTGTCGATGTGCCTTCTGGCCCTCCCGCGTGGGTTGAGACGTTGTGGCGTATCGGGCGTAGCATCTTGACGGTTCTGGTGATGGCGCTCTTTGCACTCCTGCTTTCCAGCATTTGGCCGAAAGAGATAGAGCGCGTCAGTGATACGATCGTGAATGCGCCGATTCCGGCTTTCGGAATGGGATTGCTATCATTTCTGATCGCCGCCGTGGTGATTACGGGATTGGTCATTACACTCTGCCTCAGCCCGTTGGGGTTGATTGGGGCAGTGATCGTTGGGTTGGGCGTTGCCTTGGGCTGGGTGGCGCTGGGCGCGATCTTAGGGGACCGGATCTTACGCGGATTGTTCAAAGCCTCGACCGTGACCCCGGTGGGGGCAGCTATCTTGGGAACCGTGGTGGTCACGCTCCTCGCGGCGCTGGTGAACCTGGCGTCCGAATGCCTCTTCATTATTCTGGTTCTGCCGCTCTTCGCATTGGTGGCCGGTGCAGTGACCCTGACCCGCTTTGGGACGATGCCCTATGCGTCTCATGGCGGAACGGCACGGCCCTCGGCTCCTGTAGCGCCTGTGGCTCCTGCGGCGCGTCGCTCCTGGACTGAGCCGGTTGCGTCTTCCGAGGTCAGCCCTGAGCCAGAGGGGACAGAAGATGGCGATCTTCCATCCCCCGATGGTGAACTATCCGATGAGGAAACCCACTAAGAAAGACATGGGTGAATGAAGACTCAGCCGAGGACTTGAAGCCCTCGGCTGAGTTGGTTTAGGTGGAGCTCCAACCGGCGAAGGGCACGGCCCCCTCGTCCTGCCCCTCTTCTAGTGCCTCCAGAGTACGGTCGATGGCGTCCTGCGCTTTTTCCAATGCGGCCTGGAACTTCTCGGCATCCCAGTTCTTTCGTGCTGCCTCAACTTCCAGGACCACAGCATTGAGCGTGTCGGTCAGTTCGTTTAACAGCGTTTCGGGTAACTTATCCATATCGTATCTTCTCCTCCGTAAGTTGGGTATGGATGAAACTTCAATCAACGAGGTCCACCGGATTGTGACCTGATTGCTGTTTCAGGCTTTCTCCTTTGGATCTCAGAGATCCATCGTCTTGGTTCAATCCGGAACCACGCTCAATGGGTCGGGCATTGCAGGATCAACGCCAAGCGTTTTAGCCATGGACTCTGTGCTGCGATCGATGCTGAATTCGGCCCAGAGCGGGAAGTGATCCGAAATGCGAAAGGACATCTGTTTCAGGGTGAGTTCTTTGAACAAGGCTCCTGCGATGTCGACGACACCGGCACGGTCATTGAAGATCAAATTCAGCCCACCCATGAACCAGGCAATCTGGTCGTAATATTTGGGCTTGGTGTCGTAGGTGGTCTTTAGCCCCCATAACTGCTTGGGAACGACGAGCCCCGTGGAAACAAAGGCGTCGAAAAGGGGGTTTCCCTGACGCTCGTCGATGTTGAAATCTCCCAGAACGATCAGGTTGCTTTCCTCTCCACCGTCGGTGGTGGTGCGATCACGGATCTCCTCGGCCACGTAGCGGGCCAGTTCCCGTAGCTCCCCGATGCGGTCTTGAGGGACCTTCCCGTATTTGATGTGCGCGGTCAGCAGGGCGAAGCTCTCACCCGCGCTGCGGAAACCCACAATGTAAGGGGTGCGGGCAAATTGCTCTGCGGGGTCTCCGGCCTTGGTCGCAGGCAGGACGATTTCCCCGGCCAACCCTGAGGGCTGGACGCGCCGTTTGTCATAGATGAACCCTAATCGCTCGGTATTCCCTTCGGAGCCGGCTGCGACGTCGCTGATGATCAGCTCCCAATCCGGTCCCAGGAATTCCTCGACCAGCCTACGGATGCCCGCGGTATCCCGTTTTACCTCCTGGATGGCGACAACGTCCAGTTGGCGGATGACTTCGGCAATGGAGGCCGTCGCCCGTAAATTGCGCTTGGGACTTCCTAGGTTTTCGTCCCATTTCTCGTAAACGCGGCCAAAGGCACGGATGTTCCAGGTCCCGATCAGCAAATTGCGATCGGTGAGCTTGCCTGGCAGGCCGGATGCTGCGATACGCCGCCGCAGGCGTGCGATATCTTCGACCGCCGGACGGGGATAGGCTGCATAGTTCATAAAAGGCCTCCTGTTCGTGCTGGGCTTGCGCCCGCTTGAAGATACCTATCGGATGAACGTGACCTCATCCAGCGTTAGCGTTCCACCGCCGATGGTATCACCGGCTTTGTTGGAGACGGCAAAGTCGAGCCTGGCGACTCTGGCCGGATCCAACTTACTGCCGGCAGGGCAGCCGGTGGCTTCCCAGCATAGGAATTCATCGTAGGGCGCTTCCAGGGAGCCCCACTCATTGGCTGCGGTGGCGTGCAGCCAGCTTGTGCTGAAGACAGGGCTCTTACCCTGGCTGTCCGGTGCGTAGATCAGCTTGAGTTCGATGGTGCTGGAGGCACCGGTGCCGCGGTAGAAGAACCGGAGTCCGTTGGAACCGACGAGGAATTGTGCGGGTAGCTCTGCGTAGATCCCTACATACCCAAATTCCTTCAGGTTATAGGAGAGTTCTATCGCGTTCTGCGTCATGCCGGGAACACCGCGCATCACGATGGAGGAATCCTGGCCGTCATGATAGGTTGTCCAGCCCGCAATACTGTCCATGCTGTTCACCGTGTCGGTGTCTGGTGGTGAAGGGGGCACTATGACGGCGGCTTCCGTCGGCGTAACGGGCACCGTTGTTTCCGTCGGTGTGGCGGTAAGCGTGGGGATGGGGTCGGCCTTCCGCACCAGTGTGCCGATTCCTACACTGCTATCGACCATTCGCTTCCACCCCGAGGCGACTTCGCCGCTCATGAGCAGATCGCCGTCGGCCGCGACGGTGAATTTCCCCTCAGGGATATTGCGGATTTCGAAGGTCCCTTCTTCATCGGTGACGACTTTGTGATCGACGCCGCTGGAATCGGTCAGTATCAGTGTGGTGCCGGACAGCGGCGCGCCGCTGTTGTCGACGACGGCTCCGGCGACCA
>JAVEWB010000348.1:0-3255 GCA_034004765.1 Anaerolineae bacterium | reverse complement strand
ATCCTGGTGGACGGCGAGCAGCGCTGGTCGCTCCCCTGGCAGGAGATTGGGCTGACGTTGGATATGACGGCGACGGTGCAATCGGCCTACGCTGTGGGGCGCGCAGAGCTGCCGCTTCTCCAGCGGGTGGGGGGATGGGTCACGCAGCGCGAGATCCCGGCGGTCTTCAGCGTCGATCTGGTGAAGGCGCGGGGCGTGCTGGAGCAGTTGTCCACACAGATCTCGGTGCCGGCGGTCGATGCAAGCGTGCGGCTGGAGAATGGCCAGGCCGTGATCGTCCCGGGCACCCCCGGGCGGGTGCTGGACGTTACCACCACGCTGATGGCACTGAATGCCGTGCCGGTCTCTGCCAATAGGGAAGCCGAGGTCACATTGGTCTTCCAAACGGTGCAGCCCACCGCGCCCGACCTGGCAGGGATTCAGGCGGAGGTAGAGCAGGTGCTGGCCCGCAGCGTGGCGCTGAGCGCCTACGACGTGCTGACCGACGAGACACTCACCTGGACGCTGAGCCGCGAGGCGATCGCGCCCTGGCTCAGGATCACCGCCGCGGAAGATGGCAGCCCGAGGGTGCAGGCAGACCCGGCCGCCGTGCAGACGACCCTGGATGGTCTGGCGGCAGCGTTAGGGGACGGACGCGGCTTCCGCGCAGAGGAGGCCGCAGCGCAGGTGCTGGAGGCCTTCGAGCAAGGGGGCGGAAATGTGGTGCTCTATCTGACGCACCCGACGCGCACCTACGCGGTGCAGGCGGGGGACACGCTGACGAGCCTCTCGTCGAAGTTCGGCATGCCACCCGGCTTGGTCGCCGAGGCCAACACGGAGATCGACGTCGATAAGCTCAGCGTGGGGCAGGAGGTCACGATCCCCTCGCAGGACCTGCTCACGCCGTATCTGGCCGTATCCGGGAAGAAGATCGTGATCAACATCGCCGAGCAGAAGATGCGCGTCTACGAGAACGGCGCGCTGCTCCACGAGTGGGTGGTCTCGACCGGCATCGCCTCCTCCCCCACCCATCGGGGCGTCTTCCAGATCGTGAGCAAGGTCGAGGAGGCCTACGCCAGCCAGTGGGACCTGTGGATGCCCTACTTCATGGGGATCTACCCGGCAGGCGGGACGGTCTACAACGGCATCCACGAGCTGCCGATTCTCTCCAGCGGGCAGCGGCTGTGGGAGGGGACATTGGGCAGTCCCGCTTCGTTCGGCTGCATCATCCTGGGGATCCCGCAGGCCGAGACGCTCTACGCTTGGGCGGAGATCGGTGTGGTCGTGGTGATCGAATGATCCCGCCGCTGGGACCGCGGGCATCTTGCCCGCTCCGGATGCGGGCTGGAAGCCCGCGGTCCCAGAAGCCCTGTTGTGATGGTCTAATCTGCGTAATCTGTGGATTATAGGGTTATCCGCAGATTGACTACTTCACGCTATCGGGATAGCGTCTATCCTTCTGCTGCTTCCACGCCTGCACGATCTCGCGGTGCGCAGGCACGTTCTCCAAGAAAGAAGTGCGCAGCAGCGGGTCGCCGATCTGCGCCGCCTGCGTTTCTAACAGCGTGTGGGCGGTCGCCAACAGCTCCGCAGCACGCGGGTCGCGCAGCGCCTTCAGCACCTGGAAGCAGGAGAGGTAAACCTGTAGCGGTTCTTCCGCCCCACCCAGTCCCGGGTGGGCCTTCAGGTGGAGCAGGAGCAAGTCCACCTGCTCCAGAGCCGCCGCTCTCTCTCCCTGTGATAGGAGCACGCGGGCCAGTCCGGCACGGGATTCCGCGGTCAGGTCCTCCTGTCCCAACTCCAGGCGCAGCTCCAATGACCGGCGGTAGAAATCGGCCGCTTCGTCCAGGCGCGACAACCCCAGCAGTGCGTGTCCCAGGTAGACGTAGTCATAGCCCACCGTGTCACGGTCGCCGATCTCCGTCGCAATCCGCAGCGCCTGCAGTCCATAGTCCCGGGCGGTTTCATCCTCGCCCGTAGCACGGCACAGGAGGCTGAGGTTTCCCAATACCGTACACACCGACTGTCGGTCACCGATCTCCTCGGAGGCCTCCAGGGAAAGGTCGAAATAGCTCTTCGCGCGAGGATAACTTCCCAACATAAAGTGCAGGACGCCCAAATCGTTCAGGACATCGCACTCCAGCCCCCGCTGACTGATCTCGCGCAAAAGCTGCAGCGCCTGCTCGAGGTAGTCCAATGCGGCCGGGTAGCTGGCACGACGGAGCATCAAAATCCCCATGTCGCTCAGCGCGAGCGCCGTTCCCCGGCGGTTCCCCATCTCGCCAAAGATCTGCAATGCCCGCTCGATGTAGGGCAGTTCATCCTCGTCCGCCGTGGCATCGAAGGCGAGCGCGGACAGCGCGCACAGCCCCTCAGCCTCAAGCTCCTGCAGCAGCACAGTCGCCCCGGCCTCTTCTTGCAGTTCCCGGGCGGTGGAGACGGTCTCATTGAAGCATTCGCGCGCAGCATTGTACTCCGCCTGCAGCCAGAGTGCGCGTCCCCAATGCAGATGGGCATACGCATGCAAGTACTTTGCCGTCTCCGGGGCCGCGATCTGCAACGTTAGACGGTCTGCCGTCTGCGCGGCAGCGACAGCCTCCTCATAGCGTCCCGCGGCGTGGAACAGGCTCGACTGTGCGACCAGCAGCCGGGCCAGAGCCACGCGTCGGGCCTGTTCCGCCGGATCGTCGCTGCACACCAGCGTTTGCAGACGGTCCACCGCCTGCTGGAAAAGCTCAACGCCCTCCCGGAACAGCCCTGCCGCGTGCAGGAAATAGAAAAAGCCAAAAGCTCCGCCGGAAAGCGCTTCGACCAAAGCGTGCTCCACCGACCAGCGCCAGGCCTGGCGGATATTCTCCAGGTCGGCGCGAATCTCGTGTACTGCCTTCTGCGACTCCGGCCCAAGGAATGCCGCGGCACGCTCTTCCACAAAATGCATGTAGAAGCCGGCATGACGTTTTTGCAGCACCACGATCTGCTCCGGCGAGAGGCTCGCCTGGCACTTCTCCGCAGCAAACTGCTGGAGCAGCGCGTGCAGCGTGTATCGCTCCACGTCGGACTCCCGGAGCAAGGAGTCATCGAGCAGCGCTTCCAGATCCGCTGCAGTCGCCTCGGCAACTGCCACCGCCGCCGTCCGGCTGCAGCCCCCCTGGAAGATCGCGAGGCGTGCCAGCAGCGCCTGCTCAGTGGGAGCCAGCCTCTGCCACGACGCTTCGAAGACCGCCCGCATACTGCGATGGCGCTCGGGCAGGTCCCGCATGGTCGTGTTCAGGGCAT
>JAVEWB010000347.1:0-3256 GCA_034004765.1 Anaerolineae bacterium | reverse complement strand
GAGGGGTTCAAAATCGGGCCGCACAAGGCCGCACTCTTCGCGCGGGACGCCCTGCGGCTGAAGCACCTCTGGCTGGTCTCCGAACTGCCGCCGGAGACCGTACAGCGCTATCTGCTCCAACCCGCGACGCTCGAGCAGGCACTCTCCGAAGCGCTGGCTGTGCTCCCGCCGGGCGCGCGCATCGGGATCATGCCATTCGCCAACATCACCATTCCCACACTTGCATGACCGCTACAAAGGGGGTGCGTTTCATTCTGGGAGCAAAAAAAGCTCGGAGCCCCCGTCCTCGGGGGTGACTCTTAGCGAGGCTCCGCTTTTGCCCGCCCCCGAGACGGTGGCGGGGAGCAAAGGGGGCGCGGCAGAGCCGCGCCCCCAACCCCCTTCCTTTCTCCTGCATAGAGCTAAGCAGACAGCTCCCAACACTGCGCACCTGTGGTATACTCAAAATAAGAAACACACCCGCAAAATGAGGAAATGAATGGAGGGGAAACTATGCCAGGAGGGATAGAATCGCTCGGTTTGCGGTCGGCTGTAGAAGACTTCCGTACAGCCCGCCGGAAAGCGGACTTAGAGCAGATCATGGCCCTTCTGACCGGGAAACGGGCCAATCTGCTTTCCTTCGAAGAGGTGCGCAGGATGCTCCACGCACGGAGCCTGGCACCGCGGGGACTCCAAGATATTCCTCTGAAGGCCATCGTAGGAAGTGTGGGACGCTACGCCGACTTCACCCGCACATTTTTACCCAAGCAAAGCGACGATCAAAGTCGCTGGGTCAACGTCTTCAAAGCCACCAGCGAGATAAGCACAAGTGGACTTCCGCCCGTCGAGGTCTATCAGATAGGCTCGGCCTACTTCGTCAAAGATGGGAATCACCGCGTCTCCGTAGCCCGGCAGATGGGGGTGGAGTATGTCCAGGCCTACGTGACCGAGGTGAAAACCACGGTCCCCCTGACCCCCGACATGGATTTCGAGGCGATCCTGGTCAAAGCCCATTACACGGAGTTCCTGGAGAAGACGCGCATCAAGGACCTGCGCCCTGACGCAGATTTATGCGTCACCCTTCCCGGGCAATACGAGCGACTGCTCGAACACGTCGAAGTGCACCGCTACTTCATGGGGATCGAACAAGAGCGGGAAATCCCCTACGAGGAAGCCGCAGCACATTGGTATGATACCGTCTACATGCCCATCATCGCCGTGATCCGCGAGCGGGGGCTGCTGCGCGATTTCCCCGACCGCACCGAAGCCGACCTGTATCTATGGATCATGGAACATCGCGCGGAGCTGGAAGAATCGTTGGGCTGGCAGGTCGATGCCGAACAGGCAGCCGACCACCTGGCCAGCGAATACAGTACCCGCGCCGAACGCGTGGCCAGCCGCGTGGGGGACAGACTCCTCAGCGCGGTGACGCCTGAGGGGCTGGAATCCGGCCCACCGCCCGGCGCATGGCGCAAGCAGCGGACGCAGCCCGGCGAAGAGCCACCGCTCTTTGACGATATTCTGGTCCCCTTGAGCGGTGAAGAATACGGCTGGCAGGCGTTGGAACAGGCGATCATCTTCGCCAAATGTGAAGGGGCCTACCTGCGCGGCCTGCACGTCGTCCCCGACCCGGCTCAGAAAGAGAGCCACGCCGCACTGGCCGTCCAGGATCGCTTCAACCGGCGCTGTCAGGAAACGGGCGTATCGGGGACCCTCGTCATCGAGGCGGGCAATATCAATCGGATGATCTGCGATCGCTCCCGCTGGGTGGACCTGGCCGTGGTGAAGCTCGAACATCCGCCGGAGCCCCAGCCCATTGCGCGGCTGAGTTCCGGCTTCCGCACGCTGATCCACCGCTGTCCCCGCCCGGTGCTGGCCGTACCGCGCAAGGCGCGCCCCCTGGACAGCGCGCTGCTGGCCTACGACGGCGGGGCCAAATCCAAAGAGGGGCTTTTCGTAGCCGCCTACCTGACAGAACACTGGCACATCCCCCTGACCGTCCTGACCGTGATGGAAAGCGACCGGGAGATGTCGGAGACGCTATTCGAAGCCGAAGCCTATCTGCGCGACAAGGGACTGCGCGCGACCTATCTCGACCGCAGCGGCCCCGTGGCCAAGACCATCCTGGAAACCGCCGAGTCCCAGAACAGCGACCTGATCATCATGGGAGGCTACGGATTCAATCCGGTGCTCGAAGTCGTGCTCGGCAGCGCGGTCAATCAGGTGCTCCGGGAAAGCCGGCGGCCCGTCTTGATTTGCCGTTAGAGAAGGGTAAAATAGTAACTGGAATCACGTTCACGATCGCAGTGAACTACATCATTTGACCAAGGGAGTCCTATGGACACAGCCTACTTGAACGAACTTGAAGCGCGGTTTTTACGTTACGTGCAGATCGATACCGAAAGCGATGAGCTTTCCGAGGCCGTCCCCAGCACCGCCAAACAGTACGACCTGCTGCACCTTCTGGAGAATGAATTAAAAGCGATGGGGGCCAGCGACGTCAGGCTCATGGACTACGCCTGTCTTCTGGCGACGATCCCGGCCACAGTCACGACGCAGAATGTGCCGACCGTCGCCCTCCTGGCGCACGTCGACACCGCGCCGGCCTTCAGCGGCACCGGCGTCAAGCCCATCGTGCACCGTGCCTACGACGGCGAGCCGATCATCCTGCCGGATGATCCGACCCAGGTCATCGACAAAGAGGCTTACCCCTTTTTGGGGGAGAAAGTCGGTGAGGATATCGTGACCGCCAGCGGCACCACACTCCTGGGCGCCGATGACAAAGCAGGGGTTGCGATCCTCATGACCTTAGCCGCTCACTTGCTGGCGAACCCTCAGATCCCTCATGGCACGCTCCGCCTTTGTTTCACCCCCGACGAAGAGGTCGGGCACGGCGTGACCCACCTGAAGCTGGAGGACCTGGGCGCGGACGTCGCCTACACGCTCGACGGCAGCAATCCCGGGGAGATCACCGTCGAGTCCTTCTCCGCCGACAAAGCGCTCGTCAGGATCGAGGGCATCTCCATCCATCCCGGCACGGCCAAAGACAAGATGGTCAACGCGCTGCACCTGGCCGCCCAACTCATCGACATGCTGCCGGAGCGCTCGCTCCGCCCCGAATGCACAGAGGGGCGCGAGGGGTTCCTGCATCTCCATCAGCTCAACGGGACCACGGCATCCGCCGACCTGCACTTCATCCTGCGGGATTTCACACTGGAAGGGCTGCAGGCACACGGTGCGCTGCTGCGCCAGCTCTGCGACACGCTCCAGGCGATCG
>JAVEWB010000346.1:0-3260 GCA_034004765.1 Anaerolineae bacterium | reverse complement strand
AGGAACAGGACCACGCCGATGATCAGGATATCCGGTCCCATGAGCGCATTCATGTCGCTGTTGACAATCGCGTTGTAGAGCTTCAGCATATCGACACCGGCCAGGCGGATGATAAGGGCGGATCCCAGCGGCAGTGTCAGTGTGCCGATGGCCATGAGGAGGTCAAAGAGCGGCAGCGCACGCAATGTTGTTTCCCCGACACCCAGGTACCCTATCCCGACCGCACTCAGGAGGGCGATCAGAGCCAATCCTGCTACAATCTTTCCCCAAAGAGGGATGATGGCTGTGGCTGCCCGTGTGTTTCCTGCTTCATCCAGGGATTGTTCCTCCACCTGAGCGCCCAGAAGGGCTATGCCGAAGGCTGCCCCCAGCAGCAGGGCGAGGACGAGCACACCCAGAAATACACGATAGAGGTGAGGGCGCACCCAGGCCGCAGCCAGTACCTGTCGAGCAAAGGGGAGAAAGAGCAGGAGGCCGAAGATCGCCGTGTAAATATAGCTGGTTTCCTTAGTTGTGTACAGCAAGGAGAAGAACGCGCCCAATCTGTAGAGCCAGCGGTCTTCCTGCTTTTCCAGGTAGTTGAAGACGGTCCAGAGCAGCAGCACCGACATCAGCATGTTGAAGGTATCGTGGCGGATGTAACGGGCGTAGTAACTGATGGAGGGGGAGAGCAGGAGCATGAGGGAGGCCACGATGGTCCCCCAGCGCCCCAGCCAGCGGCGGAAGAGCCAGGGGCTCAGCACTAACACCACGCCTGCCAATGCAGGTAAGAGCCGTGATACGAAGTCATTGACCCCAAAGAGGAAATAGGCAAGGGCCGTAACGTGAAAGAGCAGCGGCCCGTGCATCATGGGATTGTGCTGGTACCCCTGCCCGGCGTAGAGGTTCCAGGAGTATTTGGTGTGCAGGCTCTCGTCGTGGCTCATGACCCGGTCGCCTAACATGTAGAGCCGGGTGAAGAGCGCCAGCAGGCAGAGTACGATGAAGATGATCTTTTCCCAACGCTCCAGTTTATTCCAATGCATCCTATGCCCCTTCGTCAGAGTTGATGACCAGGAGTTGTATCCTTTGCCTCAATCGTGGCATTATAGCATATCTTAGAAGGCGGACAGGCGCTCGGCAATCTCGCGCTGTACCCGTTCGATCTCCGCTTTCAGGTTGGCCTCTTGCTGTGCCAGGGCTTTGAGCTGCTCTTCGGTGCCCTCTAACTGTTCCACGTAGCGTGAGCGCAGGGTTCCCTCTTTCCCGGTCTGTGCCAGGGTTCCCATATTTCCCTGGATCTGGCGCTGCGCCTCGTAGATCTTTTGGCGTTCCTTCTCGCACTCCTGCAGCTTACCCTCATACGTGGCGATATTTTGCCACAGCATGAGCAGCTTGGTGACCCGGTCCATGGTTTTCTGGTCGATGAGCCCTTGTTGCAGATAGTGCTGCAAGCCCTCGTAGGACTGCCGGTGCAGCTCCTCGCGCCGCCGTGTCAGGTGTCGTTCCTGCACTTTGAGCCTTGCCTCGCCGTGCGGAGGAACGGAGACGACAAAACGCAGGTATGTATCGGTTTTCTCCTGCGGCGTTGGCGTGTCGAAGAGGTCGTAAGAGAGCGTGCGCGGGTGTTCCACCAGGACGATGCGCGGCTCGCCGGTGCTATTGCTGAGGCGGTAGTCGCGCCAGCGGATCTCCCATTCCTCGAAGTGCAGGTAGCTCTCCTTGAGCTTCAGGCTGCGGGCCTCATAGTGGGTGCCGTTTTCTTCGCTGACCTTGATCCCCAGTTCTACCGCGTAGGGGACGATGAGTTCGCTGGAGGGAGCCGTGAAGGGGAGCACGGCCTCGCCGACATACTCCCCGCTCTCGACGACGGTCACCGGGCCGCGTTCCAGCGTCATGCCGGTAGTGTTGTTAAGCCGCAGGGTCGCTACGGGATGGCTGGGGAGTTTGTGCCCATTGTAGAGCAGGTCTTTGTGGAAGTTCATCCGGCTGGCGATGATCGGGACCATTGCCGATTGTCCGCGTCCTACCGTGACGGGGGTCTCGATCGCGTACTGGAACAGCTCTCCCAGGGTCTCTCCCTGGGTCTTGACCGCTGCGGATTGTGCGATCGCATCGGCGCTCAGGCGTGCTTTAGCTGCAGGAACTGCTGCCATCGCCCGCATCGCTCCCATCGCGGGAGCGGACAGGGGGGTTCCTCGCGCCTGATCCATCTCGAGAGCCTCGACGGCGCCTTCGAAGCCAACGGGACCGGCGGCCACGCGGGGCTCTTCCTGCACCACCGGGCGCTCCGGCGTGAAGGGGGTGTAGAGATCGTACACGAATGAGATGGGCATGCCGGCCACGAGTGAAAGCTGTACGGCCTGCAGGTCCTCTCCCAGCCGATTGTCGAAGATGCCCCAGCCTTGAAGTAAGGCCTCTCCCTTTCCCTTCGCGCTCACTTCGTCGGTGATCAGTCGGTAGCTGACGCGCCAGGTGGGCGCGGGGGCAATGTAACTTACCGCAAGGTCGTGGTCACCCGGCGTCAGATGGATGTCTACATTGCGGTGGGTCTCCTGTCCGGTGGCCGTTTCGAGGAAGAAGCTCAGATCACTGGCGGCTGCGTCATCTAAAATCTCTACCCCGCGGAGCGTGCTCAGTGCCAGCACCTTTACCTGGCTGCTGTCTTCCACCACGATGGAGACCAGCGCGCTCTCCATCGGCTGCCGCTCCGGGACTTCGTCGATACCTACCAGGATGCCGGTGTAGGGATCGCCGTGCTCGCGATGCAGGCGCACCTGACGGCCCCGCAAGCCGATCAGTAGATCCCGCAGGCTCCGGGCATCGTGCAACGCAATGGTGCAGTCGGATAGCCGCTCTTCTCTGGTCTGCGGTGTGGTGTACTCGATGCTCAGCACCTGACCTTCGCCCCAGTCAATGGCCGTCAGGCTTTTCAAGACATCGTTCATCTCCTCCACGCGGTAGGAGAGCCCTATATTCTCACCGTTGAATTGGGCACGGCGTTCGAAAAAGCCGACGCCATGTTTGTACAGGGTCATTCGCGTGATCGGTAGGTGCTGCATGGTTCTCCTCCTTATAGAAACCCGCGCTTGGCGCGGTCCAGGCTGGATAAAGTTTGCCTTTTATTGTATGTCAGCCTTGAAAGAATACCAGGGACCTTTTCTATCAGGCACGCTCCTGACGGTAGCGGCGGATGGCCGATACGAGCAGATCCATGCCCCGCCCCAGCGTCTCCAGTTCCAGGACGTAGGCGATGCGGATTTCATCGCGGCCCAGCCCTG
>JAVEWB010000345.1:0-3261 GCA_034004765.1 Anaerolineae bacterium | reverse complement strand
CCCGCACTTCGAGGCAGGTCGTATTGCCGCCAAATTTCACGGTCGTCGGCCCCGGCAAGGGATACCCGCCGCGGACCCCTCGAAATTTAGCCGAGAATTCTTCATTTCCAATAGTATTATTCCCTTCTTCTGCTTGACGCGTCATGCTGCTTGCAGAACATGGCTATATGTATGACCCCTGCAAATTTTAGCCGGTTTACTCATGTCGAAAAGGTTTCCCCAAGGCTGCCGGTGCCCGCCCACGGATGAGCTGCTCCAGGGTGCGGCGCGTGGTCGGTGAGAAAAGGTCCAGGAACCGGTCCGTCAGCCCACTGCTGGTCAGCGCCAGGAACAGGATCATCAGGGCAAAGGGTGCGGTGGAGAAGATCTGCGTCGGCACCGCGGCGAAGGCCGGATTGCGCTGTAGGACGCTTCCCAAGGCTTTGAGGAGCCCGAAGAGATAGGCTCCGCTGGCTACTTTCCAGGGATTCCAGCCGCCGAAGATGACGATGGCCAGCGCAATCCATCCGTTGCCTGCCGTGTGATTGTGGCTCCAGCCCAGCTTGACCACCAGTGAATAGGTCGCACCGCCGATGCCGACGAGCGCACCTCCTAAGAGCGTGTACAGATAGCGTACTTTGTCGACATCGACACCGCGGGCAAAAGCGGATTCGGGGCGTTCTCCGACGCCGCGCATCTGCAATCCCGGCTGAGTTTTCTCCATCCACCACCAGGCCAGGACGATCACGACGTAACTGGCGTAGATGACCAGGTTCTGATTGAAGAAGATCGGGCCGATGACGGGAAGGTCGCTCAGCAGGGGGATGGTCTGCTGCCCGACGTAGGGCCCGGGGAGGTTCACGTAGGGGTTGCCCAAAAATGAGCTGAGGTCCGCAGCGAAGAGAGTGAGGACGAACCCGACGGCGACCTGTTCCTGGTGTAGTTCGATGCTGGCGAAGGCCACGATGAAAGCAATCCCGGCTCCGACCGCCGCGGCAGCAGCAAAGCCGGCGATCAGGCTGCCGGTGTTGTAGGTCACTGCGAAGGCTGTCATGGCCGAGAGTAAGATCGTTCCTTCCAGCGAGAGATTCGTGACGCCGGATTTCTCCGTCAGTGTCTCCCCGACGCTGGCAAAGACGATGGGTGCAGCGTTAGAGATGATGAGGGTCAGCGTGCTGATCAGGAATGGATCCATTTTCCCCCCGGTGGTATAAGATGCGTGCGGGTGTATCGGGCGTTCATGGCTGCTCCGTTGTTGTCTCGGCGGGTGGCGGCGCGTGAGTCAGCCGTTTGCGCAGCCCGGAGGCCAACAGGACAAACAGGACGACCGCGCCTTCCAATACGCCGCCCAGCGAGGCGTCCAACTGCATGTTCAGCTCAAGGCGCGGGCTGCCGACGCCGATGGCCGCAAAGAAGAGCGCCACAGCCGGCACCCACTCGGGGCGATAGCCGGCCAGAATGACGACCAACATGCCGGTGTAGCCCAGCCCGCCGGAGATGCGCGGGATCAGCCGGTGGTAGACCGCGGTGGCTTGCAGCGCACCGGCCAGCCCGGCCATAGCGCCGCAAAGGACGAAGGCCACCAGCATGTGGCGCTGCGTGGGAATGCCCTGCATGTGGGCTGCCCGTATGTTCTTCCCCATCGCGCGCAGCTCTAACCCAAAGCGGCTTCCTTTGAGCAGGAAGTAGGCCACGATCACCGCGAGCACCGCCAGCAGGATGGCCAGGGGAGCCATCCGGGTGCTGCCCAACCGGGGGATCCAGGCGATGTCAGGGAAAGGCTCTGTGCCGGACATCGTGGCCCCGCGTTCGGGTTTCCAGGGGTTGAAGATCAGCCAGATGACCAGGGCAGTGGCGATGAAATTGAGCCCCAGCCCGGCGAAGATCTCGTGGACGCGGGCGTAGACGCGCAGGACACCGGTCAGCAGCCCCCACAGCGCCCCGCCGGTCAGGCCCGCGAGGATGATGACCACCAGGAGGGGCGTTTGTGGCAGGGTGATCGTGCGTATGGCCCACGTCGCGAAGACCGCCCCCAAAATGATCTGCCCTTCTGCACCGATATTCCACAGGCCGGCAGCGAAGGTCAGGCTCATCCCCGCACCGACGAGGGCCAGCGGGACCCAGGCCGTGGCTACGTCCGCCCATTTCTGGGGGCCTTCCAGTGCTCCCTGGAGGATCTCACGAAAGGCCTGGAGGGGAGGGGCCCCCGCCGCCAGCAAGAGCAGCGTGGTAAAAAGGAGCGCGGCTGCCACCGGAGCAATGGCCCAGAGGAGCTGGCTGAACCAGGGTGTTTTCTTTGTATTCATCCGTCCGCCTGATCTGGTGAGTTGCCCATCGCTTCATGGGCCGGGACGTGCCCGTCTTTCGCTTTAGCGTTCTGCTGCTTCCCGCCGATCCGGTAGCCCAATTCCTCGATGGTCAGCGCTTCCGTGGGGATCGGTGGGCACATCTCCCCGTTGAAGAAGACGACGACGTGATCGCTGTAGGTCATGATCTCGTCCAGGTCGGCGGAGGTGAAGAGGATCGTCGCTCCCTGCTCACGCCGTTTGAGGAGCTGTTCCCAGACCCACCGCGCCGATTCCATGTCCAGCCCGCGGGTGGGGTGCTCCAGGATCAGCACACACAGGTCCGCAGGCTGCAGCGCCAGCAGGAGCCGCTGCTGATTCCCGCCGGAGAGCGCAGCGACCGGCGTGGAAGGGCTTCCCTTGATGTTGAAAAAGGAAATCCGTTCGTTGGTGTAAGCCTGATTTTCATCCCACGGGATGAAGAACGGTGTGGCACGGCGCAAGGGGAAGTGTTCGGCCACCGTGAGGCCGTTGACCAGCCCCTCATCGATGCGATCTGCAGGCAGGAGGCTGATTCCCCGAGCCATGAAGGAGCGATACGGGCGGCCTGCCAGTTCCACGCCATCCAGCCGGATGCTGCCTGACTTGAGGGGTTGGAGGCCTGCCAGCGCGCGCAGGAAGAGCGCCTGCCCGCTGCCTTCCATGCCGGCAAAGCCGATGACTTCGCCCGCGTGTGCGGTCAGGCAGGCGTTCGTGACCTGAAGGCGCTGGCTGTGCAGCGTGATCTTTTCGGCGCACAGGCGGGCGCTGCCCAGGGGGGTGGGGGGCTTGCTGGGCATAGCGATGCTCTGGCCGAACATCAATTTCACCAGCGCATCGATGGAGACGGGCATCTCAGCCTGCCCGGTCACTTTGCCCAAGCGGAGCACCGTCACGTCGTCGCAGAGGTCCTCGACCTCTTCCAGCTTGTGGGAGACGAAGATGACGGTTTTATGCT
>JAVEWB010000344.1:0-3261 GCA_034004765.1 Anaerolineae bacterium | reverse complement strand
ACACCGTGGTCCGACTCACCCCACAGCCACAGGCCACCAGAAAATCCATGACCGCTCCATAGCTCAACCCTAACACATACAACAACACACTCATCGCTTTCAGCCGGTCGCTTTGCTGGGCGGCGCTGACCCCCTGCGGGTAGACCCGAAAGGTCTTATGACAGCGCGTACATTCGTAGCGATAGCTGACCACCGCCGTATGGTGCGGATCCCGCAAGGCTTTGGCCTCACCCTGCACCCCATGGGGTTTGAAGTATTCTCCGCCACAGCCGTGGGGACAGGTTTTGGGCATGGTGTACACTTTGGGCTCTACTTTGGGCAGGCGAACTCGGATGCGCATGGTTTTCCCTCCTGTGGGGAGTGTACTCCCTTCCCAGGGATTGAACAGTCACAGCGTGAGGCGGGAAACGTGATGCGTGAAAACGTGAAACATGAAACGTGATCAGCAGGAGCTGTGATTGCAGAATGCTGGGGTGGCTCTCTATCGCGGCCCTTTTGGGGAGGATAGCTACTTATCTTTTCCTATATACCGCAAGAGTCTGAACCGCAGATTACGCTGATGACGCAGATGGCGCAGATTTTATCAGCGTCATTTGTGTCATTTGTGTAATCTGCGGTCCAGGCTTTTTATCAGTCTCTTGATCTCCAAACTCTTTGCGCCGAAATTCAGCAGCAGTCCCACTTCCAGTTTGTACGCTTCCAGATAGTTCATGGCTTGCGCTAAGTGGACGGGGTCCAACTGGCTCACGGCCTTCAACTCCAACATGACCTTGTCTTCTACCAGGAAATCCACGCGCCGTGTGCCGATGTGTTGATCGTCGTAATAGACCTCCATTTCCAGTTCGCGTTGAAACGACAGGCCCCATTTGGTCATCTCGATCACCATTGCCCGTTGATAGATGACCTCCTGGAAGCCGCAGCCGAGCGTCGAGTGCACCTTCATCGCCGCGCCGATGATTTTGCGTGTGATGTCGGAATGCTTGTACTCTGCTTCGTCCATCACTACCTTCCTCCTTGCTCTTCACTGCGGGCAAGAGTCTGAACCACAGATTAAGCTGATGACGCAGATTTCGCAGATTGGTTGCCAGCACTATCTGCGTAATCCCTTAATCAGCGTAATCTGCGATTCCGACCTTTTTTATTTGCGAGGCCTGCATGCGGTCCTTAAAAACACTGACTTTACTATAGGCCCTGTAACGGAGAAGTCAAACCACAGATTACGCTGATGACACAGATCTCGCAGACTCATTGCCAGCACTATCTGCGTAATCCCATAATCAGCGTAATCTGCGGTTCCAATCTGTGTTATCTGCGGTTCCAACCCCTTGCATGCAAAAGCCGGGTATTGGAGACCCCGTCCCCAATACCCGGCTGGATTGCGAAAGCTTCTGCTTACTCCGTCGGCTCCGCTTCGACTTCCTCTATCTCTCCTTCCACCTCGTCCGCGGAGAGCGCGTCCAGCGCGCGGAGATCCCGATAGGTCAGCGTCCACACGCTGGAGACGTAAACCTGCATCAACCCGCCCAGGAACAGGCTGGGGATGCCCACCAGCAGCATGAGGATGGGCAGGCCGACGAGCGCGGCTAAGATCCAGGGGGTCGCGCCCTCGGCGAAGAGGGACACCAGCCCGCCGACCATGAGCGCCGGCAGCACGGCCAGGAAGAATCCGGCCATCATCAGTACCAGCAGCACAATGACCATGGCGATGCTCCATCCGATTCCAATCCCGAACATGATGAGCACCATGATGGCCACGTCTTTGAGGTGCTGCCGGACCATGCCGTATCCCTGCCGGATGGAATCGAAGACGCCGGTCTCCTCCAGGGCACACGTCCTTCGGAAGAAGTGCGTCAGCACGCTGACTACCGCCCCGACGACGATTGCTGCCAGGATGAAGAGGAAGAAGAGGCCGATCGTTATGATCGTGCCCATGACACCCATCGTGGTGTTCTCGGTCATCCAAAGGAGCAGCGGGGCCATAGTGAGGACGAGCAGTCCGATGAACACGATGGCGATGGGCAGCCCGATGATCAGGTCGATCAGGAAGAGCCGGAATGCAGCGCGTGACCAGCCCAGGCGAAAGCCCTCGCCCACGGTGTGTTTCTCGCCGGTCGCTTCGTGCTCATCGACCATGCGGATCAGCGACGTCTCCGCCACGTAGCGCGCCACGGTGCTGATGATCATCATGAAGAACATCAGGCAGAGGAGCGCAATGCCAATCGTGATGGCGATCGCGATGGCCTCGGCAGGGATCTCCGGCATTTCGAAGCCGCCGGGGAAAGGGCCATTGCCTCCATTCCCACCGTTATATCTACCACCACTATTGCCGCCACCGCCACCGTTACCGCCGCCACCGCCGGCGGTCAGCGCCAGAATGATGCCGAAAATCCACAGCGCCCGGTACCCCCACGTAATGTTCCAGGCACGTTTCAAAATCTTGATATGGTCCATTGTCTTATCGTCCTTTCTTTCGTTTCTGTTTTCAGATGCAAGGTACTTCTAAAGTGTATCGACCCCGCGATGCTGGAGACGCGCCCACCAGGTGGCCAGCCAGCTCCAGTACGCTACGGCAACCACCGCGAACAGCAGGACGGGCAGAATGCCCCCCAGGAGAAGCACCTCGATCAGCGGCCAAATCTCATAGCTGAGCGTGGTCATACCCAGCTCCTGGGCCAGAAAGCCGGAGAGTTCAAACAGCCGCCCCGGCCGACTGGAGGGAAGCCACGGCAGGGCGAAGCCGTGGACCTGACCCAGCCAGAGAACAGCGGCGACCATCCCTGTAATGATGAAGGTGCTCTGGGCAAAGCCCAACAGCCCCAACAGCCCCAGCGGGATGGACCACCATCCGGCTTCGAGCGCCACCTGCCTGCGGGTTCGCAGCGGACGGGCGGGCAGCCGGAGCATGACCTGACTGCAGAAGCGGTCGGGTGAGATCGCTCTCTCGGCGGTAGCGTTCTCCTGCAGGAGCCCGCTCAGACTGCGCAGCGCGTCGAACTCCGCACGGCAGGCCTCGCAGCTTTCCAGATGCTGCGCGACCTGGGCCGCGCGTGCTCGCGACAACTCGCCATCATAGTAGGCCCCCAGCCATTCGCTCACGTGCTGTGTCATGCTGCCTCCCTGTAGCCCACCAGCAGCTCTCGCAGGCGGCTGCGGGCGTAGTTGAGCCGCGACATCACCGTTCCTACAGGAATATCCAACGCGGCGACGATCTCCTGATAGGAGAGCCCCTCGTATTCCCGCAGGATCAGGACGGCGCGACTG
>JAVEWB010000343.1:0-3264 GCA_034004765.1 Anaerolineae bacterium | reverse complement strand
GCACGCTCCAGGCCGGGGGTGCCGATCTGGTCCTGGTCGCCAGCAACCCGCTGAGCACGCAGGATGACGTCGCCGCCGCGCTGGTCGCCTACGACGAAATTCCCGTCTACGCCATCAAAGGGGAAGACAACCAGACCTACTACGAACACATCCACGCCGCCATCGACCACAAGCCGCACATGACGATGGATGACGGTGCCGACGTGGTCAGCACGCTGCACAAGGAGCGCCGCGAGGCGTTGGGCAACATCATCGGCGGCACCGAGGAGACCACCACCGGCGTCATCCGGCTGCGCGCCATGGCGAAAGAGGGCGCTCTGGAGTACCCCATCATCGCGGTCAACGACGCCATGACCAAGCATCTCTTCGACAACCGCTACGGCACGGGCCAGTCCACGATGGACGGCATCATCCGCGCCACCAACGTGCTGATCGCGGGCAAGAACGTCGTCGTCGCGGGCTACGGCTGGTGCAGCCGCGGTATCGCCATGCGCGCCAAAGGCATGGGAGCCAACGTCATCGTCACCGAGGTCGAGCCGCTCAAGGCGCTGGAAGCGGTCATGGACGGCTTCCGCGTGATGCCGATGATCGAGGCCGCAACGATCGGGGACATCTTCGTCACCTCCACCGGCGATCTCAACGTGGTGGACAAGCACCACTTCGAGGTCATGAAGAACGGCGCGATCGTCTGCAACTCCGGTCACTTCAACGTCGAGCTCAATATCCCGGCATTGGCAGCGATGGCGACCGGCGAACCGCGCCGCGTGCGCCCCTTCGTCGATGAGTACACGCTGCCCGATGGCCGCCGCATCCACATTCTGGCTGAGGGCCGGCTGGTGAACCTCTCCGCTGCAGAAGGGCACCCCAGCGCGGTGATGGATATGTCCTTCGCCAACCAGGCGCTGAGCGCGGAGTACATGCTTGTGCACGCCAAAGAGCTCGAGCACGCCGTCTACACCGTGCCCGAGGAGATCGATCAAGCGATTGCCGCGCTCAAGTTGGCGGCGATGGGCGTGAAAATCGACGACCTGACCGCGGAGCAGCGTCACTACCTGGACTCCTGGCAGGAAGGCACCTAAACCGCATCACTCCATAAACGAATCGGGCTGAGAGGTACCTCTCAGCCCGATTTTTGTCATCCATCAGAGTTCTTTATAAACGCGCAGGAATTCTTCTCTATTGAATGGTTACCGCAGTTTCAGCAACAAACGCTTCCAGAACAACGGGTTCGCTTTCCAAAACCTCTGAACCAAAGGTCTCAATATGGAAGGCAATAGCCGATTTTGCATCCGCCAGCGCTTCTTCATAGGTATCCCCCTCACCTACCACAACGCCCTTCAACCCAAGCGGATAGGCCACATACCCATCAGAATGCTTTTCCACCACAACCTTAAACTGTCTTTCCATAACGCCTCCATTTCAACAAGGCTACACCTTAATCATAGCATGAATTTTGCGTTTGAAAGGGACAAATCCCGAGTCCCACAGGTGCAACGCACTTAGGAAAGTGCGGTGCACCTCAGGGGTGCTGAGCCACCACGACGTTATCGAAAGCGGCGCTGAAGGTATCGGCGCCCTCCGGGAGCCAGGCCGCAACCATGATATCCCCCGGAACCAACGCCGTATCGTGCAGCCCCCCCACGAATTGACCATTGATGAAGCAGCGGATCTCCTGTCCCCACGCCTCCACGTGGAAACGATTGATGCCGCCATTGCGGTCGATGCTGTCAGAAAACCCCTGGTACAGTTCCACCCAGTCGCCCCTGACTCTTCTGCCTAAGGTGTAGCGGCCATCGTTGCCAATATAGAAGACGATGTAGTCGCTTTCGTCCACATAGCGGACCATGACGCCGTAGCGTCCGCCGACTGCCCCGGCGGCCCAGCGCCCGTCCGCCTCCAGGATGAAATTGTCGAAGATGAGATTGGGCCGGGCATAAGCGTACTCACTATACACAAGGCTCGTCTTGCTCAACACCATCTCGCCGTTGAGGTACTCCGCTTCAACGGACATCCCTTGCTGGGACCGCTGCCAGCCCGACTGCGGGTTCTCGAAGCTCTCCTGGAACAGGACCGGCAGATCGGTGATAGCGATAGGATCAGACGGCTGGATAGGGACTGGCGTTGCCTCTTGCTTCTCTCCACAGGCCGTGAGCCCACTGCTGAGAATGACCATAAGTGCGACCAAGATTCTAATACTCCAACGTCCATCGTTCATTTCCACCTCCCTGGTTCAATATGATTTAGGGCAAGCCGAGCTGGCGCTCGGCGCTCCCGGGGTCCGGCACCAAATCAAGGATCACGAGCTCCGGGCGGCAGAGGAATCGCAGCCGCGGCGCATACATCCGTTCCAATCCCACCCCGCGGGAGACCACGAGCACCTTTTCCGGCTCTATGTAGGTCACGCCGGACGCCCACGAGCGCGGGACCGCCGAGAGGGACTTGATAGGGCCAAGAAACGGAATCTGTACCTGCCCGCCGTGCGTGTGTCCGGCAATCAGCAGATCCGCATCCACCTGCCCGAGGCTGAAATTCGGCAGGTGCCCCAGCACGATGTGGTACTTCTCCTCAGCCTCGACCGCCAGCGTCACCGTTGCCGAATCGCCCAACGACAGGCCGGTCAGGACCACCGGCCCCAGATCCAGCATCGTCGTTGCATCGATCGTCGTGATCGGAAGGTCGGCAAAGATATCCTGCCAGATCTCGAACCAGTCGACGTTCCCGCTGACCGCGTAGATGCCGAGCGGCGCTTCGAGCTCCGCCTCCCGCAGCATCGTGTTGAGCGCCTTCGTCAGCTCGAGATAGCGCTCCTGGTCCGCCAAATGCAGGTAATCCCCCGCGAACAGGATCAGATCCGGCTCCGCAGCCTTGACCTCTCTGAACACCCGTTCTTCATACTCCCCCAACGTATCCGTCTGCAAATCGGCAATCACCACCACGCGCACGGGCTCCTCCAGCTTCGCGGTCGGGATCGTGACGTGCGATACCTCGAGCCAATGCGGCTCGATGAGAAACGCATCCACACCCACCAGAAGGAGCAGTGCCGTGATCCCGATGCACCCCCATGCGATTGCGCGCTGCTGCCGAAACAGTAGGGAAGCACTCACAAGAAGGAAAACGGGGATGTGAACGAACATCACCCAGGTCATGAGCTGCAGCTTGCCAAAGCTGTCGAACGGGACGACCGCCGCCCCGCTGAAGCTCACTACCACAAGGACGGCACTCATGAAAATGGGATCCACCCTGCGCTTTGCACTGACACGCCAC
>JAVEWB010000342.1:0-3265 GCA_034004765.1 Anaerolineae bacterium | reverse complement strand
GCACCAACCAGGGAGCCAACCCAATCGACAGAAGGCTCAAGGGCACCAGGATGGTCAGCAGCAGGTTGCTGATTGCAGAAGCTAGCCGCCAGGCTCCCGCCTCATCCCCTTGCGCCAGTCGTCCGGAGAAAGTAGGAATGAACGCCGACCCCAGGGCGCCCCCTGCCACGACAAGGAAGAGGGCATCGGGAACACGCAGGGCGGCGACGTAAGCGTCCATTTCCGGACCGGTACCAAAATAGAGACCAAAGACAATCTGCCGCACGAATCCCAGCGCGCGACTGACTGCAAAGGCCGACATCACCAAAAGTGCGGCACGGGCCACCTGTCGTCGGGTCGTTTCCATAGAGGGAGATTATAACACGCGTGGGAGAATGGGCGAATGAGCCGCCGACCACGAATAAGACACGAACGTCTTCAGCAAGGGGCCATTGGATGATACCTGGGCGCTACAGGCAGTGGACAATCCGGCGGATTGTCCTACAGGTTGTACTACCAGGGATAGTGCCCAAACTCCCGCGCCAGTTCCACCTGGCCATGGAACGTCGTGCGGGCTTCGGCCAAAAGGCGCTCATCATGTCCGTACGGGTAATGGATGAGCACCAACCGCTCTACGTCCGCACGGGCCGCCAGAGCCCCGGCATCCGCGGCACTCGTATGCCCATATCCAGCCCCGGAGGCCTCGTGAAAGAGCAGCACCGACCCCCACGCCAGAGATTCGACCTCCGGGCAGGGAGAGGTATCGCTGGAATAGACAAAGCCACGTCCGTTCTCCTTACACACAAAACGAACGGCTATAGACGGGACGCTGTGGTGGGTGGGCGCTGAAGAGATCACGAAATCCTTGTCTTCTACCACCGGTGCACCAATCTCGGGCAGGATGACGTGATACTCCACCCTGAACATCTCCGTCCAGTTCTGAATCTGGTACAGGCCAATCATTGCCTGAACCAGTCCCAGAACCTCCGCCCGGGCGTAGAGGTGCAGTGAAGTATGGATGGGTCGCCCCTGCTCAAGCCCAAGAAGATAGAGCCCCATCAAATAAGCGGGCAGGCCATAGACGTGATCCGGATGAAAGTGGGTGATAATAACCCCTTGCACATCCAGAGGGTCCAACCCTGCTTGCTGCAATCGCCCCAGAGGGGAATCCGCACAGTCCACCAGCCAGTAGCGATTGTCACACACTACAGCCAGATAAGTGTTGGCGCGAGCAGCATCCGGCAGAGCTGGCGCAACACCCAAAGGGATCACGTAAGTGTCAGGCGGCTCCACGAAATAGAATGCCTACCCTTCTATCTGCTGTCAACGTCATCATCGAACCCTGAGAGACTCCCCTAATCGTGCGGCCAACGCCTTCATCACCAATGTAGCATAATGTCCGGGTAACAGCGTAAACGCAACAGGGATCGACCAGCGTCCCGTAAAGACGCCGTCCGGTTCAGGGGCTCCCACCTCTACCTCCAGGGGCGAGAACCAGACACGCCGTTCTCCCTTGGGCAAGTAGACACGACGGAGCACACGTGCTTTGAAATCCTCCAGCGTGATGCCCTCCTCAGCCAAAACGGCATCCACGATCGGGGCAAGGTCGGGCGGATAGACAGCCGTCAGATTGGGCATGGAGAGCCTGAAATGCTCCGGCAGCGGAGGCCGTTTCTGTGTCAGCGGCAGGCGGCAGCCGGCCACCTCTATCCAGAATTCCGGCTGCGTCTTCTCATCCAGATAACGGCCCAGAATGCCGTTCCAGAGCCACGATTGATAGGCAACCAGATAAATCGAGAGCAAACGATCCTGGATCAGGTTCAGGGCCTTGCGGAACTTCTGTGGGTGATCTTTAAGAAAAGTAAGCACACTCCGGAAATTCGAGGGGCGCGGGGCCTGATGCAGCAGGTACCCCCACTGTCCCCAGTGCGTCCGCACAAGCTGCTTGAAGGTGCGGAACTCCCGCGGATCTCCTGCCATAGGGGCAGAAAGATAAAGGCGTATTGCCTCCTCGGCATCCCGCATCAAGATCGCCTTGCCGATGAAGCCCTCTTCCGAAAAAGAGCCAAAACGCGCGACGTCGAAATAGTTGGGCATGCCATCCTGGACAATCTCGGCCATCACTTCGGCGACAGCCCGGGCCTTCGCCTCAGGAAGATCCCGCGCAACAATCGTAAAACGGTGTCCCTTAAGATCGGAAGTACGCAGCGCCCGGGGGCCCCAGCCCGCCAGACGGGCGACGAAATCTGCTCCTTCGACCACCTCCGGCACACGCTGGCGGATGCTTGCATACTGGATCGCCAGCGCATTCTTATCCCGCGAACCCAGGAAGACCACGTTGCTGCTGGTGACCTTCAAATGGTCCGCCAGCGCATCCCGCACGAGCAGTGTGGGTTGTCCCCACTTCTCGACCTGATAATAAGCATAAGCCCCTCCCTCATTAACAGGGAGGTCGACCAGCTCTTCAACTTTGAAGTCCTCCGCAAGCCGTTTAATACGCATTGCGTATCAATACCTTTCTGGACTTAAGTGTGTTCTATGTCTCTCCTAAGGAAGAGCAGTAATCGTCACCATAGGTGCGGCAGGGGCCGGTGAAGGTGTGGGCGTCGGTAAAACATCCACAAAAAGAACCTGTTTGAATCCCATTCCAAGGAGCAAAGTGCGCATAAATTCCTTCGCATTGGTCTCCGCAGTCTCCAGAAGGCCATCCTCAAGTGCAGCCTGCATGATCATCCGTTCGGCCTCCTGGCGCGCAGCCGTCTCGAGCTGCTCATTCATGCCCATCATCCCCGTGCTGCGGTCGTAAACATAGGTGCGGCTGTTGTCCAGCGTGGCTACGAACACCTCGGAGGCAGGCAGGCGCAGAAAGACAACCCCCTGGTCATGATCCGTCATCACATCGTCCGGACCAATCGCGCCCAGGTCAACGCCGGCAATGACCTGACCGTAGGCCACCAGGAGCAGCCGATCGCCGAACAGGAAATCCATCGTGCCCTGTCCCGATTCGGCCGTAATGACCTTCTCCACGTGGTAAGCCGCCGTTTCCAGCCGGCTGAGCGCCTGTACACGCTCGATCACGGTCGTTGCGCTGGCGTAAATGGTCGGCGTGGGCTGCGGCAGCAGGGGCAGAGGATTGCCACCTGCCGGCAGGTTGATCATACGCAGTTGCCCGATGATCCATACACCCAATATCACCACAACAATCAAACCAATCACCACAAGAACGCGCGTGACGGTTTTCATCTATCCTCCCGAAGTTATCCTGGACCTGGCGTCACTTCGCAGC
>JAVEWB010000341.1:0-3265 GCA_034004765.1 Anaerolineae bacterium | reverse complement strand
TTGGCAGCCGGAATCGCCGGCGGCTGGTATGGTGCTTCCTGGCTGCGGGGAAGAGGGGTGGGGGTGACTGAACCAACGGATGTGCCCACAGAGGTCGTGATTCCTTCGCCTATTCCTGTGACCCCTCTTCATGGCATTGTTGATACGCCGGAGGTTACTGTGCCGATAGATTCTCTCCCTACCAGTACACCGCGGCCTACATCGACGCCTACGCTGACGCCGCGGCCCACCAGGACCAGCACCGGTACGCCTGCATTGACGCCGGGGTCAGGAGGTTGATATGGGATCACAACCTATGGGATCGCAGCCTATGCGAACACCTTCGGGTTCCATGCCTGCACTTTTACAGCCGCCGGATATTTGGGGGCAGACCCATGTGGGAAAAGTGCGTGAAGGGAATGAGGATTCGATTTTTCCCGATTCCGCCGCTGGCCCTTTTTATCACCCTCGACCGGAGACGCTTGCATTAAAGGGGCAGTTGCTGATCGTGGCGGACGGCGTGGGGGGCGCACAAGCGGGCAGCGAGGCCAGCCAGTGGGCTATCCGTCGTGCCGTGGAACGCTATTACGAGCTGCCCGGACCGAATCTGGGTGAGGATCTGCGCGCATCGGTCGCACATGCCAACGCCTCGCTCACACAGTACATCCAGAGCACGGGAGTGCGGGATTCCGGGTGTACGATGGCGGCTGCGGTGATTCATAACGGCGATCTCTACATTGCGAATGTGGGGGACAGCCGGGTTTACCTGATCCGTGAAGGGGAAATTTATCAGCAGACCATTGACCATACGCTCACGCAGCAGAAGCTGCTGCGCGGCCTGATCCGCCCGGATCAGGTGGATTCGGATACGGATCACAATGTGCTGACACGCTCGCTGGGGGCGGTCTCGGCCGTGGAGGTCGATCTCTTCGGCCCTGTTGGCTTGCAGCTTGGGGATATCGTCCTTTTATGTTCCGATGGACTGACGGATATGGTGAGCGAGGCGGATATGGCTCGGATTGCGTCCGGCAATTCGCCGCGCCGTGCTGCCGAGCGGCTGATTGCACTGGCCAATAGGAATGGCGGCCACGACAATATTTCGGTCATTCTGGCCCGGATAGGAGGTGCTTCGGCGCTCGTGAACGGTGGGCCTTTTGCGGGGGGCTCCCGCCTGCCTTTTGATAGGCGGACCATTTCCATCATTTTGGGTGTGTTGCTGACGCTGGTGGTTTTGGTCCTCTGCGGTATGTTTGGATGGCGGATGCTCGATCAGTGGGGACGGGACCGCACGCCTGTGCCTGGGGAAACAGTGGTTACTCCGACAATAGAGACCCTACCCCTCTTGATAACGGAAACTCCGCAGGTTTTGCTGACGCCGCCTGAAACCCTGCCGCCGACGCAGGAAGAGGGACCGGCTACTTCTACGCCGCGCCCTACCTCTACTCCTACATCTACGCCCAAGCCTCCTACGCCCACCTATACGCCGACGCCTACTTACACGTCTACCCCTTCTCCTACCTTCACACCTACGCCGGGCCGTAGTGGCGGTGGTAATGATAATGGAGACCCTGGTCCGGGGAGAGATTAGGTGCGTTTGCCGGGACTGTTGTTAGAAGGGCCCTTTTGTAGTTTGGGGAGGCTGTGGTGATGAGCCATCTATATGGACGCACGAGGGGTTTATTGGGGGCCTGCTTGCTCAGCCTGTTGGCCCTGTGGGGATTCATCTGGGCGCTGACCGGATGTCCTGTGTGGGCGGTGTCCGAGGCACGGGTCTTGCTTGTCGAGCCGGATATCACCGGAGCAGGTATCTATGAGGAATCCCGTTATCTCTCTGTAACGGGAAGTGTGCTGTTCTATACCAATACGATGGGCATCAAACATGCCTTTTCGGTTTTCGGAGAGGCCTCCGAAGCGACGACTGTGACTTTTTCCTCTGCTTTGGGGCAGACCCCGCCGGAGGACACCGATCTTCCTCCTTTTTCCGCCTTGTATGAGATTTTCCCTGGAACGGCGGAGAGCGGGGTGATTACGGCAACGGCTTACGACCTCACGGGTGCGACGGCCACCCAGGTCTACAGCTATATACTGGATGGCGCTGTACCTGCTGGCAGCCTGGCGGGCCCGGAGGTGACGTCGCAGGTGACGGTCTCACTGGTGCTTTCGGCTGCCGATGGGACCGGCTGCGGCGTGGCTGAGATGTGTTTGAGTACCTCAGCCACCTGCCCCGCGTGGGAACCGTATGCAGCGACTCGCTCCTGGACTTTGAGTGGGGCGGATGGCCCTAAAGTCCTTTATGGATGGTATCGAGATTATCTCAGCAACACCTCGCCTATCTATTCCACGACCATTCTTCTGGATCAGGGAACGCCGGTGGTGACGGTTACGGCTCCTGTCCGGGTGGATAGCGGCCCTTTCACCGTTTCCTGGACGGCCAGCGATGCTCAGCCCGGTGCTGGTCTGCTGCCCACGTACACTGTGGCGTATCGTGCGGATGCGGGGCCGTGGGTGTCCTGGTTCCCGGCAACGCTGCTGACCCGCTCGCAGTTCCTCAGTGCGAGTGTGGGGCACACGTATGCCTTTAGTGTCACCGTTTATGACGGCATAGGCAATCGAGGGATGGGGAGTGCCGCGACCTATGTCGGCACCTACGACGTTTATCTGCCTCTGCTCCTGCGTAATTACGCCTGGCTGAAGAATGGGGATTTCGAACTGGGGACGTTAGCAGGATGGACTACCTTGAAAGGTGGGTTCAACGGTCACGGCAGCGGGCTGCCGCAGAGTGTGATGGCTTTTGATGGAAGCCAGCGGGCCCTGTTGGGAAATCCGGACGCAGTGCACAAGTCACTTCCTGTAGGCTACGGGAGTATTGCTCAGAGCTTTGTGGTAGAAAAGCGGTACGTCACGTTGAAGTACCGGGTGTTGTCCTACGATATCTCCAAAGGTTCTGACACGGGGCGCTATTATGATACTCTCGAAGTATCGCTCATCCCGCCGGCACAGATATTGGACAGTGACCGCGCGGCCCGTTGCTCGGATGGGCAGTTGAACCCCACCGGCGGGATGGTGATCTCTGCTGGGACGCGGGTTCTTTTCTGCGGTGGCCGCATCGGCACCACCGCGGATCTCGGAACACTGTGGGATTCGGGGTGGAAGACCGTTGCGCTGGATTTACAGGCGTACCAGGGACAGTTGATCACGCCTTACTTTGCGGTATGGGGGCGTGAGTACGACGCGGCTTTCTATAACGACAAGGGTTGGTACAATACCTGGGCCTACGTGGATGATG
>JAVEWB010000340.1:0-3271 GCA_034004765.1 Anaerolineae bacterium | reverse complement strand
GCCTGGCCCCGCTGGCCGGCCCGCGCGGACGCTATTCCCTGGCGCAAAAGCTCCGCAGTATCTTCAACCTCCATCGATTCCTCCGAGATAGCAGATCTCAAATCCCGATAGGTGTGTTTTTGGCTGGAGGCAGATTCTCAAGTAGATCTCAAAAGGCTTAAAAAGCCGATTGGGGTCTACGATTTGGGAACGTACTGATAAATGCCAATCTTGCAATAGACCTCGAAGCCGAGGCGGTGGTAGAGACGCAGTGCGTTGGGATAGGTGGTCTGCAGCGTCCCGATCATGTGCCCCATGAGGCGAGCCTGGTGGAAGGTCTCCTGCGTCATCCAGGCCCCGAGGCCCAATCCACGTGCCTCTGGGAGCGTCGCCAGGTTATAGAGTCCGGCGGACCCGCCTCCTACGAAGAGCGAGCTGATGGTCACCACGCGCCCATCCAGTCGACCCAGGTAATGGAACCAGGCTGGATCGGACCGCAGGCTGAGTGCAACCAGCGCATCAAGGTACGCTTGATCAAAAGAAGTGGGAAATCCTCTTAGAAAGACCTCATACCACAAGGCCAACTGGTCCCGGTCGCACACCGGCTCGAAAGTCACATTCGCGGCCGGGCCGGGAACCTCCGTAAGCGCACTCAGTTTCGCTGCCATGCCAATCATATCGCGGTTGTGCGTGAGCCCCTGTGCCTGCAAGTGCGTTCCCAGATCACGGGGAGCCGTCAAAGGTCCGACCCACCATATGAAGGGGAGCCCTTTTTCCTTAAAAGGCTTCACAACCGCTTCGACCCCCTCTCGAACGGTTTCCGGGCCAAAGGTCGCCCGGACAACACCATTGTAATGCGGGAGCGCAGATCCGGTCATGAACCAGAGCGGATCGGGGCCGTGGATTTCACCCCGGAGTACCCGTGGGAAGCTCAGGGATTTTTCAATCAGATTCTCGTCAATCAGATCAACCAACGCCAACGTCGATGAATCAGCAATGACAGCATCACTCATAATGCAAAGCACCTACCATGAATTGAAGATTCCACATGGGTCACAGCGTCCTGTCCCCCAGCAAGCCGAGGGGCTCTCTAAATCTTACCGGGCAATCTCGGAACGCGGCTTCCAGAGCAGTTGCGCGCGCAGCATCATGTCAGTATTGCGGATTTTGAAAGCCAGTTCGCTGGCAATATTGCGCATCAGATAATAGCCCAATTCGTAGTTCTGTTCGCAGAGGCGCAGCAGGTCCCGGCGGTGGATGGCCAACAGGTGTGTCTCATCATAGAGCGCATGGGCGGAGGCTGAGCGCAGTCCCTGATCCACCAGGCCAATCTCACCGAAGCACTGGCCGGGCATCAGCGTCACGATCGTCATCGGGCCGAGATCCTCGGTGTTCTTCGTATCCACGAGACTGGGATCGATCGCGATATCAACCGCGCCCTTCACAATGAGATAAAGCTCATCGCTCGGCATGTTCTCACCCACAATCATCGCGCCCTCTTTGAACATTGCCTCGTGGCACACCTCGGCCAGGGCCTGGAGGTGTTCATCGCGCAATCCATAGAAAATATCGACTTCTCGCAAGAACTTTATCCGCTGCATGATTCCCTCCTCCTCAAACGCTTATCAAGAAGACTAGAGCATCCAATAAAAGTTCATCCTGCTTCACATCTATGACTTTAGTATATTGCCACCTACCTACAATGCAAGTTATTCATCCCTTTTCGCGGAAATATCTAACTAATATTTAACCATTCATTCAGCCGCTTCTTCCAGAGTGCCCAATTGCTCCGTAAGGTAACCGATAGCAAATTCCAGCATTTCTTCCGCGAGTTTTGCGCAGCCATTTCCGTCCGCCGGCTTCAGGTCCCGGCAGCAATCACTGCCAAAGCGCTGCTGGACTGCCTCGGTGAACCCCTTGCTCACAGGACCTAAGACCCGCCGGTGAAGGCCTCGCTGACCGCCCCAAACGCCGATGAACATGAGGACACCGCTCACCAGACCGCAGAGGCCACCCACACCCCCTGCACCGGGCATACAGTTAGCCGCATGCACGACCTCAGGATCCACAGGCGTATCAAAAACCTCGGATAGAAGCTTCAATGCCGTCATAGCACAGTTGTTGTCGCCGTCCACAAAGTATTCCTGAACGCGCTGTCGAATCTGTTCGCTATCCATTTCTCTTCCTCCACGCCAAAGCTGAATTTTGAAACGCAGGTAGAAGTCTATAACAAACAGCCTCAGGTGCAACGCACTTCGGAAAGTGCTACAAAGCAGCAGCCGCGACAACCACAACAAATATCCCCAGGTGCAACGCACTTCAGAAAGTGCGTTGCACCTTCAAGGCTTGCGTTTCCTCCCCTTCATGGTACAACAAACAGCATGTAAGTTGAGGCAGTACGCCAACTTACATGGTTAAGCTCAAAGGAGAACACATGCAGAAAATAGAAAACCCGACGCTGGACATTTCCGTCGTCCTCCCGGTGTACAACGAGGCAGAGAACCTGAAAGAGTTCATCCCCGAACTCTCGCAAACCTTGAAGGCCCTTGGCCGTTCCTACGAAATCATCGCCGTCAATGACGGCAGCACCGACGACAGCGTCGAAGCGCTGCGTGCATTGAAAGCCCAGGAGCCCAACCTGCGCATCATCTGCTTCCGACGCAACTTCGGACAGACGGCAGGCTTTGCCGCCGGATTCGACCTGGCACGCGGCACCTACGTCATCACCATGGATGCCGACGGGCAGAACGACCCGGCCAATATTCCCCATATGCTGCAAGTGATGGAAGAAGGCAAGTACGACATCGTCAGTGGCTGGCGCAAAGATCGCAAGGAGCCCATGCTGTCGCGACGGCTGCCCTCCATGATCGCCAACGGCATGATCGCCAAATCCACCGGGGTACACATCCACGATTATGGCTGCTCGCTCAAGATCTACCATTGGGAAGTTGCCAAAAACGTGAATCTGTACGGAGAACTGCATCGCTTCATCCCTGCGCTGGCCTCATGGATGGGGGTCAAAGTAGCCGAGGTTCCTGTGAATGACCGCGCGCGCCGCTACGGGAAGTCCAAATACAACATCACGCGCACGATCCGCGTTCTCTTAGATCTCTTTACCGTCTACTTCATCCTCAATTACATGAGCCGCCCCATGCAGCTCTTCGGTCTGGCCGGGCTGGCCAGCAGCGGTAGCGGCATCTTGATCGGCCTTTACCTCACGGTACTCAAACTGTTCACCGGTGCAGACATCGGGAACCGCCCCCTGCTCCTCCTGGCCATCCTGCTGACCATC
>JAVEWB010000339.1:0-3273 GCA_034004765.1 Anaerolineae bacterium | reverse complement strand
GCTGGTGATGGCGTCGCCCTCTTCCAGCCTTATCGCGGTGACCCCTCGGGCGGTGCGTCCCATTGGCCTGACGTCCTTTTCATTGAAGTGGATGGCCGTCCCCTGTTCGGTAACGATCACTACGTCATCGTGCCCCTGTGTCATGCGCACCCACCCCAGCAGATCGCCTTCCTCTAAGTTGAGCGCGATCAGACCGCTGGGACGCACGGCGGAAAATTCGTTCAAGGCCACGCGTTTGATCCACCCGCGGCGGGTGACCATCATGAGATAGTGCCCGTCGCTGAATTCGTCAACGGGCAGGACCGCCGTCACCCGCTCCTCGGCCCCTAAGGCCAGGATGCCGGCGATGAGCGACCCCTTCGCCGTGCGATCGGCCTCCGGGATCTGGTAGACGCGCTCTTGGAAGACCTTCCCTTGATCGGTGAAGAACAGCAGCGTGTTCAACGTGTTGGCGGAGAACATGTAGATGATGGCATCTTCGTCGCGAGTCGTCATCCCCATGACGCCGCGCCCGCCGCGTCCCTGCGTCCGGTAGACGTCGGAGGGCACGCGCTTGATGTAGCCGCGCTGGGTGATGGGGATCAGGACGCGCTCTTCGTCGACGAAGTCCTCGTCACCGAACTCCTTTTCGGCGTAGGCGGTGATGTGGGTGCGGCGCGCGTCCCCGTAGCGCTCGGCCAGCTCTACGAGTTCTTCCCGGATGACGTCGCGCTGCTCTTCCGGCGAGACCAGCAGCCCCTCAAGGTAGGCAATCTGCTTCATGAGGGCGTCGTGCTCGTCGATGATCTTCTGGCGTTCTAACGCCGTGAGACGGCGCAGCGGCATATCTAAAATGGCCTGGGCCTGTATTTCCGAGAGGGCAAAGCGCTCCATCAGGCGCGTGCGCGCCGTGTCGACGTCAGGGGACTCCCGGATGGTGCGGATGACCTCATCCAGGTGATCCAGGGCGATGAGCAGCCCTTCTAAGATGTGGGCCCGGGCGCGGGCCTGCTTGAGATCGTACTCCGCCCGGCGGATGATGATCTCGATGCGGTGCTCCAGGAAGATGAGCAGAAGCCGTTTGAGCGGCAGCAGGCGCGGCTCGCTGTTGACCAGCGCCAGCAGTTGGATGCCGAACGTCGATTGCAGCGGCGTGTATTTGTAGAGCCGGTTCAGTGCCTTGTACGGCTGCGCCCCGCGTTTGAGTTCGATCACGATGCTCATGCCGCGCTTGTCCGACTCGTCTCGCAGGTCGCTGATTTCGTCTAACTTTTCCGAGCGCACCAGTTCGGCGATACGCTCCAGCAGGCTGGTTTTGTTGAGCTGGTAGGGGATCTCGGTGATGACGATGCGGAAGCGGCCCCCTTTCATCTCTTCGATGTTGGCCACGGCTCGCACGGTGAGCTTCCCCCGTCCGGTGGCATAGGCCTGGATGATGGACTCTCGCCCCATGATGATGCCGCCGGTGGGGAAATCGGGGCCCTGAATATGGGCCATAAGTTCCTCGATCCCAATCTCTTCCTGGCGCTCCCAGTTATCGATCAGGAAAATCAGCGCATCGACGACCTCGCGGAGGTTGTGCGGGGGAATATTGGTCGCCATGCCGACCGCGATGCCGGACGAGCCGTTGATCAGCAAGTTGGGCAGTTTCGCCGGCATAACGAGCGGCTCTTCTAACGTTCCATCGAAGTTGCTGCCCCAGTCGACGGTCTCTTTGTCGATGTCCACCGCCATCTCCATAGCCAGATGGGCCAGCCGCGCTTCCGTATACCGCATAGCCGCCGGCGGATCCCCATCGACAGAGCCGAAGTTCCCCTGGCCGTCGACCAGCAGGTAGCGCAGTGAGAAATCCTGCGCCAGACGGGCCATGGCTTCGTAGACCGACTGATCGCCGTGAGGGTGGTATTTGCCCAGTACCTCACCGACGATGCGGGCGGATTTCTTGTAGGGGGAGTTGGGACGGATGCCCATGTCGTACATGGCGTAGAGGATGCGGCGCTGCACGGGCTTCAGACCGTCCCGCGCGTCGGGAAGCGCCCGCGATACGATGACACTCATGGCATAGTCCAGGTAGGCCGTGCGCATTTCATGGTTGATATCAACCGGATGGACCGTACCTGAGTTATCTTCCGGTATTAGGGTGTTTTCAATGGCGTTTTCATTTTCCAAAGTAAGGTCTCCTCAAGCAATCCCTGGGGATCGAGCCGTAACAAAGTATTATACTTCAAAGGAGAGAATGAGCGAAACTTACGGCGTTGGCGTCGGGTCGTTCATATAATCCTTCAAAGCGTCGTAGATGGGCAGGGGAGTGAAATCGGGCTCCATAAGGCGGAAGTAGTACCACGATTGGTCCTTCTCCTGGTCCGTAGCGCGCTTGAAAAACCACACGTTGGTGACCCCCACCCACGGCCATTCTTCCTGGATGCGCTCCAAAGCCAGGACGGCGTAACGTGCTTGCTGCTCCTCTGTGACCCGCCCGTAGTTGGCGGGAAGCGATTCGGGGACGGCGCTGCTGTTCATCTCGGTGATCCAGATGGGTTTGGCCGCATCCCCGTTGGCTACCATGACGTCCCGCACCCAGAGCGGGCGCGAGAAGTTGACCAGTTGCGGCCGCACGCGGCGATCGGTCGGGCCGGACCATAGCATGTAACTGTTCACGGCGACGATGTCGAAGCATCCTTGGGCGCCGGCATCGTACATCTGCTGCAGGAAGAGCGTGTCCATCAGATTGTTGCCGTTCTCGGCCGTCAGGGTGCCTAACTGATCCGTGGGGGCCAATGCGCCGCTCAGAATGACGGCTTCGGGATCGACGGCTTTGATGCGTTGGTAGGCCAGGCAGAGGAGCCGGGTGTAAGCCGCGGCGTCTACCGGCTGGTTGCCCCATTCGGGGTAGATGTTGGGCTCGTTCCAGATCTGGTAGAAGCGGATGCGTCCTTGGTACCGCTCGGCCACCGTCGCGACGTAATCCCCGTAATCTTCCAGATTGTCGGGAGGGGCGTAGGTTCCATGCTCATCTCCGGCAGCGCGTGACCAGGAGGGGGGATTGCTCAACCGGGCGATGATCTCCAGGTCGTAGGCCGCGGCCAGTTCGACGATATTATCGTATTTTTCCCACGCGGAGCGGTAGGGTTTGTGTCGCCGGTCTTCGAAGTCCTCTTTGCCGTGGATCTCGATGTCCTCCCAGGGGAACTCCTGTCGTATCCAGTGGAACCCTGCCTCCGCAATCAAACGCAGCGACCGATCGCGTTTCTCCGGCTCCGCTTCCTGCTCCAGGAAGGTGTTGACGCCGAAGGG
>JAVEWB010000338.1:0-3277 GCA_034004765.1 Anaerolineae bacterium | reverse complement strand
TGGCCGCCGACATGTACGAGCTGGCCTCCGAGCGCCTGCTGGCGGCCGGTTTCTGGCACTACGAGATCTCCAATTGGGCGCGGGGATTGACGCCTGCGCCGGATGTGTGGGCGCTGCCGCCGGGCGGAGTTTCGGAAGGGATCGGGCCGTGGGTAGCGCATCATAACCTGATCTACTGGCGTACTCAACGTTGGTTAGGGCTGGGTGCCGGGGCGCATTCCTGGCTGGGGGCGCGAAGGGGGTGCAATCTGCTCCACCCTGAAGCGTATATTGCAGCGCTGCATGGGGGGAATTCCGTCGAGGCCGAAGGGGAGGAGATCTCCGGAAGGCTGGAGATGGGTGAGACGATGATGATGGGGCTGCGCCTGGCTGAAGGAGTGACGGACGCGGCCTTCCGGGCACGGTTCGGCGTTGGCCTGGAGGACGGCTACCGAAGCGTGCTGGACCGTTTCTCGGCGTTGGGCTTGCTATTGTGGGATGGTGCACGCGTGCGCCTTACGGCCCAGGGCCGCCTGTTAGGAAATCAGGTCTTTGCCGAATTCTTGCTGTGAGCTACAGGTGCAGCGCACTTTCCGAAGTGCGTTGCACCTTGGGGGATCTGAGGACGCCGCCGCCGGGGACAGAGGGGGCGCTGGCCTGGATCTGGGCTACTAAGGCCTCGGTTTCCAGGTCCTTGAGCAGGTAAGCACAGGCTCCCCTTTCCAGAACGACCTCTTCTTCACGGCTGTCCGTGTAAGAGGTCAGGACGATGAGAGAGGCCCAGGGGATGGCTTTGCAAAGCGCGCTGAGCGTCTCCATCCCGTCAAGCGTTTTGGTCTCCATGAGGATGACGTCGGGACGTTGTTCTTGAGCCTGCTGGACGGCTTGGGTATAATCCCCCACACTGGGGAGAACTTCAAGCTCTCCTGCGGTGCTCAGGCGAGTTTCCAGGGCCTGCCGTACCAGGTCGTGTTCTTCAATAATGAGAATGCGGATCATGCCCCCAGTATACGGCACGCCCGAAGGCTGTGTAGTGCCATCCTTCCCCTGATGAGGGGATAAACGAAACACAAATTGAGTTGTTTCTGTTTCACTCTGTGTTATTATACCGCCCATGAAACGACGCCTGAAAATCCTACCCTATCTCTTTTTGCTGCTGCTGTTCTCGTCGTGCACTCCTGCCACCCCGGTGGTGGTGCCGACGCCGACGCCGGTGGTGACGCCGTCTCCTACTTTGACGCCTTCTCCCACGCTGACGGCCACGCCGATTCCCCCCATCGCCCTGATCGTCCGGTGGCCTGAGAAGGCGTCCGCTCTGGACCCGGCGCCGATCGCGGTGGATCTGGTCCCACCGTCGGGGGTTCCCATCACGGCTACGGTGCACGCCCAGGTACTGGATCCTGAGGGGAACACCTTCGCGGAGTTCAAGCTGCTGCCGAAGGGCGGAACCTATTATAGCTCGGAGGAACTCCTGCGGCTGCCGCTTGTGCCGCTGGAGGGGGAGTGGCAGCTTGTCACGGAGGTCGAGGCTTCGCTGCCGGTCGAGGGCGAAGGTACCTATGTTTTCCAGCCAACCCCGATCCGCTTCCGTGACCTGAGCCGCCATCTGCCTGTCGGTGCTTCTCTGCACGTCCCGGAGCGTTTTGCAGAAGCCGTTGTGCAGGGTGATCCCGTAGCCGGGGGTCATGTGTGGCGCTATGAGGGAGGAGAGGTGGCGCTGTGGTGGGCTCCCGGCCCCTCAGAGCCACTGCAGTTGAACACTGCCATCGTGATGTTGGAGGCGACGCATGATAGCGAGGAACCTCCCACCGTGTCAGAAGGTGAAGAGGTCCTCTGGCAGGAGCGCCCCGGCTTCTTCTTTATGGAAACCTGGCCGGATGAGGGTGATGTCCCTGCGCTGGTTTGGGTTTTGCAGGGACCGGATTACTGGTTGTACGTGCTGCGGGTTCGACCTACAAGCGATGAAGCGGCTGCTTCGTTGCTGCAGCAGGTTGCTGAGACCTTCGAATTTGTAGACGCCCCTTAGCTTTCTGGATGGGCGTCTTTTGGCGTGGTTACGTTGCGCCAAAAGACGCCTTTAAATGGCATTTCCTCAAGCGGCATTTTCATCGGTAAAAGCAGCCCGATAAAAAGATATTTAGGACTGTCACGTTTCGTGTGGCAGTCCTAAATGTGCATATAAAAAAGGAATTTGCCTATTGACAAGGGGAATATCTTTTACTATAATGAAGGTAATCAATTGTTCAATAGTGAACAATTGCTCAATCGCGAGGATACTGTCGATGGATGGTACACTTCATCAGTTAATCAAAGTTGCCAAACTTTACTATGAAGATGGCCTGACGCAACAGGCGATTGCTGAGAGATTGCGGCTTTCCCGGCCCAAAATCTCTCGTCTCCTGCAGCAAGCCCGTGATGATCGCATCGTGCAAATCACAATTGCCCCTCCTTTTGGTACCCACACTGATTTAGAGCGCCAGTTAGAGACCTGCTATGGATTGGAAGAAGCTTTGGTGGTGGATGTAACCCATCCTGATGCTTCTGCGTTGGTCATGCGGGAGCTTGGGGCAGCGGCAGCGGACTACTTCAGCCATATTCTTCAGGATCACGATATTGTGGGGCTGACCTGGGGAGGGACCCTGGCGGCCATGGTGGACGCGCTTTCCCCCCAGAAGTTCCAGGGTGTGCGGGTTGTGCAGATGGTCGGTGGGTTGGGCGAGCCCAGTGCGGAAATACATGCCACTGATGTGGCGCGCCGTATGGCCCAGATGCTGGATGCTTCTTTGACTGTGCTCCCCGCTCCGGGGATTGTGGACAATTCCCAGGGCCGCGAGATTTTACAGATGGACAAGTACGTGCGCAACTGTCTGCAACTGGCAGCGAAGGCAAATGTGGTTTTGGCTGGCATTGGAGCCTTGAAGCGCGATTCCGTCCTGATGCGGGATGGAAACTTGATTACCTGGGATGAAGTGAGCAGTCTGATAAGTCAAGGCGCAGTGGGTGATATTGCCCTGCGCTTTTTTGATATTCACGGGCGTCCTGTCGCTGCTGAGATCAATGAGCGTGTGCTCGGGGTTGATCTGCCGACTCTGAAATCGCTTCCCAGGGTCATCGGCGTTGCCGGAGGATCCAGTAAGTTCGAGGCGATTTTGGGTGCTGTTAGAGGGAAACTGGTCAACAGTCTGGTGACGGATTCTGCTACGGCTCGACAACTACTAAAAATTGCTGAATGAGATTATAATTACATTGCAAATGAAAGCGGCTGATCCTTTGACAGCCCCGTTAGATAAAACAATGA
>JAVEWB010000337.1:0-3284 GCA_034004765.1 Anaerolineae bacterium | reverse complement strand
AGCAGTCGCTTGATCAGTTGGGGAAATTCGGAGATCTCTCCCAGCAACACATCCTCTCCGGGGGTCAACTGCAGGCCGCGGATGCCCGTGAGTGTGGTGACGGTGGGCAGCCCGCAGGCCAGATACTCCCCTATCTTCAGGCTGGTGCCGCTTCCACTGGTGAGCGGATTGAGGGCAATATCCGCTGCGGCCAGATAATCGGATATGTCATCCACGAATCCCACAACGCGCATATGTTCCGTGCTCTGGATACCTCGCCCGGCTGTGCCAACCACAATGAACTGTATGCCCAGTTCCGAGCCCAGGTACGCCTGCCAGCGCTGTATATGGGCCAGGGCTTCTTTGTTGGGATAGTGATCGCTGCCGGTGAAGAGCAGGACCGGCTTCGCATCTATCCCCAACCGCTTCCGGGCGGCAGCCTTCTTCTCGGCTGTGGCCGGACTGCGGCTTTGCAGGTCGATGCCGTTAGGGATGATCGTGAGGCGTTGGAGGGACGCGCCATAGTCTTGCACCAGCGTGGCGGCATCTTGCGGTGACATGGCAACCACTGCGTGGGCGTCGCGCACTGCAGCGCGTTCTAACTCCCGGGTCCGCTGCTTGAAGACTCCCAAGGCTCCCCCCGCGCCTTCATCGAGCTGCCCCCACAGTGCAGCTTCCACATTGTGCGCGACGTAGACGATGGGCCTGCCGTGGGCCAGATGGCGTGCCAGATCGAACAACCAGGGATGTTCTACCTGAATGATGGATGCGGATTTGATGATCTCATGGAGTGCTACCGGCGACAGCAGGCGCAGCATGGAAGACAGGAAAAGATCGGAGTGCAGGCCGGATTTGTAAAGCAGATACCCTGTACCGAGAATCGCCGGGTGGAAGTATTGGTACTCCCAATAATTCTGGGCCAGTTGATGGCTTCGTGTGCCGACCCAGCTAGACCAGCCATGTTGTTGATGGCCGAAGGTGGGGCGCACGGAGAACTGCAAGACCTGGACTTGAGCAGCCACCCGCTTGTTGAGGTTATAGACGCGCAGCGGCCCGCCGCCGGTCGGCGGCCAGCTCCAATAGGGACACAGATCAGCCACGGTGATCATTGCACTGTCTCCTCTCGATGGGTCATCTTTGTCTGGAATATCTGTGCCTGTTCTCCCATCCCCAGTGGGATGACCAGAAGCAACGCTGTAAATTGGGCGATGGTCCATCCCATTGCGATGCCGGTCAACCCTTCGGCCCTCATGCCCAGCCAGGTCCCGCTCAGGCTGATGGTGGCCCATGCGGCACTGATGGCCAGAAGGAGCGCCGTCTGCTTGCGAATCCTGAGGGTTGTCAGGTAAAGATTCATGAGGCTGAAAGGAAGGACCGAGACTAACAGCCAGTAGAGAAGCCGGGTCCCTTCTTCTGAATAGCTTTTCCCAAAGAGGAGCAAGACCCACCGCCCCGAAACGGCAAGCAGTCCCCCGCCTCCCAAGAGTGCCAGTAGACTGAGTCCTAGACTGTGCTTGATGCTGGTGTGCAGTGTGCCGGGTTGATGCACCGCGGCGGACCCTTCCGCAAAGGCGGACTGCGCGATGGATATGCAGGCGGTCCGCAGGACCCCGGCAGTCATCCATGCGGTGTAAAAGCGTGCGTTTGCGGAGGCTCCCAGGGTGTTGATGACGAAGAGGGGCAGGAGCATCTGCGGCAGCCCTAATAAGACGTCGGCCAGTTGATTCACCACCGAATAGTTGAAGAAACCGCGCAAGCTCTGTAGTGCCAGACTGAGCCGGGGGCGAAAGCCGGCGCTGAGGGCGGGTAGAAAGACGAGCAGTTCTATCAGTACCAGACTGAACAGTCCCACGGTAACTGCCGTGAGCACGCCGGGGGCATCGGTCGCGGAGGGAATGACGGCCACAATACCGAGTTTGACCGTGTTGAAGATAAGGCTCCCTGTGAAGACGTATCTGGCCTTGCGCAGGGCGATGAACGCGGCATTCAGGAGGTTGTAGGCTCCATTGGCCAGCGTGAGCAGGACGAACAGCATCCAGAGGCCGTTTGCTTGAGAGACGGAGGGGAGGCCGGGTGCCCACAAGGATAGGCCTGCGATAAAAGCCAGCGTGGTGATCAACGCGGCTGCCAGGCGTAAGGTTGTTGCAACCTGGAGCATGTGGTTGCTGGCTTCCACATCCTCCTGTGTGGGGAGGAAGCGGATCAGGCCGGACTCCAGCCCTAAGCTGGCCAGCACATCCAGCAGCGCCATCGAAGAGAGCATCGCTGAGGCGATGCCTACTGCTTCGTCTGTGAACCGACGCGCTGCCAGGATCCAGAAGAGATAGCTGGCTGCTGCGGTCAGCAAATTGCTCCCGATCAGCGCGTATGCGTTCAGATAGAGCGTCCGCTGCCCTAACTGCCTGAGCGGGTTCAGAAGCCTGGCGAGGCGGGACGTGGAACAGATCATGGGTGCTCCTTTGCGTTCATCGTGGCTCTCTCCCAATGAATCTCCCGAGGTCTTACCACCACACCAGCGTTAAAATCAGCCGATGTAAGGCCCAAAACAGTGGGTTGAAGAATGCCCCTGCCAGGTGTGCCAGCATCCCACTATGGACCTGTTCGAAATCCAGCTTGTAAGCGTGCTCTCGAAGCAGGTCCCGATCTCGGACACGGCGTAGTGCTTGCACCTGTCGGCGGCATTCCATGATGGACTGCCAGTGTTCGATGATCCAGGCATAAGCCCGGAGTTTGTTTCCCAGGTGGGCACGATCGTTGAGGAGGGCAAATCCCCAGGTGATACCTTCTGCAAGCAGCAGGGCGGGAAGGAGCACCAGCAAAGTTGGCCACTTCAACGCCTTTAGAAGCATGAGATAGCGATTACGCTCCTGGTAGAAAGTCTTCTGTGGGCCAAAGGTGAGCTGATAGTCGTGATAGACCACGGAATCGGGCACATACAAACATTGATAGCTTGCCATCCGGGCCCGCAGGGAGAGATCGGTGTCCTCCATGTACAGGAAGAAGATTTCATCAAATCCGCCTAATGCTTCGAAGAGCTCCCGGCGCATGGCAAAGGCGGCTCCGGAAATAGCGTTCACGGTCTCGTGCCCGGCGTAATGCTGCCGGGGCATCCCCATGCCCCGGCACAACGTCAGGCCGGTGATGTGAACTGCATTTCCACAGGTGTTGATCTGTTCTGGTGTCTGCATCAACAGGACCTTTGAGGTCACCAACCCCACCTGCGGATTGGCTTCCAGCGCTGCAATGAGGGCGGTGGCCCAACCTGGCATTACCTCGGTATCGGGGTTCAGAAAGATCAGGTGGTT
>JAVEWB010000336.1:0-3296 GCA_034004765.1 Anaerolineae bacterium | reverse complement strand
GCTCCGAGGTGATGAGCCGCATTGCTGCGCCGATGGTTGGCGGGATGATTTCCTCGACGGTGCTGACTCTGGCGGTGATCCCGGCGATCTACGCACTGGTGAAACAGTGGCGGCTGAGCCGAGGAATTGAGAAATAAGCATGAGTTACATAAAGAAACTCGTTTTAGTTGTTATGACAGTGAGCAGCATCTCTGTTAGTGGACAGGGATGGGAAATACCAAAACAAAGCCCTGGACTTAAACCAGACGTACAAGCCGGGAAGTCACTTTTCAATAACCACTGTGCTGTTTGCCATGGGTCGGATCTGAAGGGGACTGCGAAGGGGCCTCCGTTCCTTCATCGCATCTACCTTTCATCCCATCACTCTGATATGGCTTTTCAGATTGCAGCAAAGAGTGGCGTTCGTTCCCACCATTGGCAATTTGGGGACATGCCTCCGATCCCCCTCGTTACGCCAGACAGCGTGGCACACATAATCGCCTACATTCGTCGCGAGCAGCAGAAAGCTGTTATCGAATAAGTAAGAGTAAAATTACGATTAAACGTGATAAATACAGGAGGAGCTTCCTGTCTTAATGATGTCTGAAATGTAATTCGAGCCTCACCTGATTGTCAGCCAGAGGGTCTCAAACTGATAGCGCCGCGCTGTGTGCGGAAACAGCAGAGAGACAATTAAAATGACGATCAGAACTTTACACTTGGAAACGGGCCGGCATCTCCTTGGCGGGGCAATGCAAACCAAGCACCTTGTCCATGGCTTAGAGGAGCGTGGAGTGCCTGCCCTCCTTGTCTGTCCTGACAACGGTGAGCTTTATCGTGCGGCGACAGGAGAAGGACTTGATGTTCAAGGCGTGCGTTATGGAGGTGATCACGACCTAAGGTTGCTCCTGACACTGAGCAGGATCATCCGCTCGGCAAAACCCGATATCGTACATTTGCACAGCCGCCGAGGCGCAGACATCTTTGGCGCCTTGGCCGCAAAGTGGGTTGGGCATCCAAATGTAATCATAACTCGGCGTGTTGACAATCCTATCTCAGCAGGGATGCTAAACGGCTTCTGCATTGGAAAAATCCCGAAGGCAATAGTATGTGTCTCTGACGGAATTTCAAGTGTAATGAAAGAGGCTGGCTTTCCTTCTGAAAAAATAGCAGTGATTCATAGCGCGGTTGATGCAAGCGCATATGACTCGACCTTGAGTAAATGGGAAGCCCGGAAGATCCTACGTGTTTTGCCGGCATCTCCGTTGTTGTGTGTAATCGGGCAACTTATTCCGAGAAAAGGGCACCATATCCTGCTGGATGCACTTCCTTCGTTAAGAAATAAATTCAAAGACATCCGTGTCCTGGTTGTAGGAAGCGGACCCCATCGCTCTAGGCTTGAAGCTCAGGTTCGTAAGCTTGATCTTGGAGGGTGTGTGCAATTCATGGGTTTTCGTTCTGACATCTCCACAATTCTCCGTGCCAGTGACATGTTAGTCCATCCAGCACTTCTAGAGGGGTTTGCCAATGTCGGTCTTCAGGCGATGGCAAGCGGAATCCCTGTTGTCACTACGAGTGTAGGTGGAATGCCAGAGATGGTTCAGCACGAAATAACGGGTCTTGTTGTCCCCCCTGGAGACTCAAAGTCGCTAACGCAGGCTATAGAAGAGTTGCTCTCCAATCCAGGAAGGTGTTCCATGATGGGACGTCTAGGTCAGGATATTGTCCGGGAGCGCTTCTCTGTTGAAAGAATGGTCGATTCAAACCTAGCGCTATACCAAAAAATTTTGGCTTCGCATCATTCTTGATGCAGATCGCAGGAAATAAGTGCAGATTTTGTTGTCAACCTAACGCAAAGATAGGGGGTACTGATGAAGAACATCGCAATCGCCATGGCTGCGGCCATGCTGCTTCTTTTGGGGGGATGCGCCAGCGCTGGATTTGATCCTGATGATGGCAGAGGGCACACCCATTCGGGGCATTCGCACTAAACTACTCAAGAGGAGGCGCGACCGGTGGATTACTCGCGCAAATCAGCTGTGTCGAGCATTCTTAGACAGGTTTCCCTTTTTTAGATCGAAATAAAGGCAGCGGCCTGACGGTGCAACGATGGACACCAATGGCGCCCTCGAACGCAGGACGCCCTTCGGTCAGGGTGCCAGTCTTGTCCACGATCAGCGTGTCGATCCGGTACAGTCAGTCGCTACGGTCCGCAACATGTGTCAGAACCTGGCCTTCGCGTTTCTCTACAACGCCCTCGGTGTCCCGATTGCAGCTGGCGCCCTCTATCCAGCGTATGGATTGGTCCTCTCGCCGATGATTGCCGCCTTGGCGATGAGTTTTTCATCGGCCAGTGTGGTCGGAAATGCACTGCGCCTCAGGAAGGCAGGAACAGACAAACAGACTTCCTTGTAGTGGTCAAGTAATACCGGGCACCTCGATAGGGTGCTGTGCTGCGGTTTTCCGTTCATAGGCCGTGGGCGGCAGGTAGCCCAGCGTCGAGTGCAGACGGACGTTGTTGTAGAACCCGACGATGTAATCGGTAATGTCACGACACGCCTCGGCGTGGTTGGCGTAGTCGTTCTGCCAGACCCGCTCCCTCTTCAGATTGAGGAAGAAGCGCTCCATGACAGCGTTGTCCCAACAGTTGCCTTTGCCACTCATGCTGCCCGTCAAGCCATGGCGGCTCAGCAAGGCACGGTGGGCTTCGCTGGCGTACTGGGCCCCGGTCGGAATGCACGATCAGGCCCGCCGGCGGTTGGCGCTGCGTAATGGCCATCTGCAAGGCCGAGCACACCAGTTCGGCAGGCATGTTCGGCGCCATGGCCCAGCCGACAATCTTGCGCGAGTACAGGTCCAGCACCGCCGCCAGGTACAGCCAGCCACTGCGCGTCCGGATGTAGGTGATGTCCGAGACCCAGGCTGCATTGGCCGTGGCCGGAGTGAAGTGCCGGTTCAGAACATTGTCGGCAATGGGCAAGCCGTGGCGGCTGTCGGTGGTGTGAGTGAATTTGCGCCGCCACACCGGACGTAGCCCATTGATACGCATGAGGGTTCGTATCCGGTATCGCCCCACGCGAAGCCCCTGCGCATGCAGGACGGCCCGCAGGCGCCGGCTGCCATAGCAGCGTCCGGAGGCGGTGAAGGCGGCGCGCAGGTGGGTGCTCGTTGGGCAAACCCTGGCGGGTTCGCCCCTGCGTGAGCAGGCGGCGTAGAAGCCCGAACGACTCACGCCCAGCAACCGGCACAGCAATGCGGTGTTGTCGGCCTTCTCTTGCAACTGAGCGATGCACCGGTAGGTCATTTCAGTTCGCGGG
>JAVEWB010000335.1:0-3302 GCA_034004765.1 Anaerolineae bacterium | reverse complement strand
CATAGGCAAACGAGAACCCGATGAGCGCACCGAGCGCGAGCACGAAACTGAGACGGAAAATCCAGCGGAGCGCGCGTTCGACCCGGTTGGCTCCCGAAAACACCGGCGCGATGCAGAAGAAGGCGAAGCTCATCAGGAGGAACCCCAGCTCTTCGAGCGCGATGAAGATCCCATGCGGATTATATTGGGTCAAGAGCGCTATCCCCTCGGTCTCCCCGTTGACCAGGCTGGGCTGGATCACCGAGACCTGCACGAAGTAGTCCGTGATCAGGACGCCGGCCGAGATGATTGCAAACGCTAATCCGATCCGGCTGTACAGCTTCTTCGGTTCGGCGGCAACCTGGTGGATGCAGGCCATCAGGGCGACAAAAAGGACCATCATCAGCATCGCCGGGTACATCCAGATGTAATCCCGGGGGAAGCGGGCGACGATGTCGGTAAAGGGATACGTGATGCAGTTGGCCTGGCAGGAAGGGCCGGAGATGGGCGGCGTGAAGAAGGCAATCCCGAAGGTCACCAGCGTCAGCACCGAGGTGAGAAGCGCAGTGTAGAATCCCAGCGCATACTCGTCGGATGTTGCTGCGTCAGCAGACTTTAAGCGGGGCGTTTGAGTATTCATTTGGATCCTCCCTTAGTGTCTTATTGGAGCCACGAATTTCACGAATTGACACGAATTTTTCCCGAGTAGATTCAGCTTGCTGCTGATGATGCTTATTGCTTCGGCCATACCATCTTCGGCGCAAATGCGCTCTCCGATGGCCTGAGCGCGCTGCTGCATTTCCTGGTCTGTTGTGGCGTCATGGATGGCCCGGGCCAGGGCTTCGACGGTGAGCTTCTTCTGGGGGATCGGACGCGGCCCGACCCCTAACGCAGCCACACGCTGCCCCCAGAAGGGCTGGTCGCCGAAGAAAGGGCAAATGACTGTGGGCTTGCCGGCACGTAAGCCTGCTCCTGTAGTGCCGGCACCGCCATGATGCACGACGGCCGCGCAGCGCGGGAACAGCCAATCGTGGGGGGCCGACTCCAGTACGAAAAGGGTATCGGAGATCTCGGATGATGTCAGCCCGCCCCATCCTGTAGCAAGGATGACCCGCTGTTCTGCCAGCCGTGCTGCCTCCAGTACTATCCGTGTGATACGCTCGGCATCTTGTGGGGCCATGCTGCCGAAGCCGACATAAACCGGCGCCGGGCCCTGCGCCAGGAAGTCGCGCAACCTCTCGGGAGGCTGCCACTCCGAAGGGGGGAGGACCCAGTAGCCGGTGACGTGGGTCGAATCGTCCCAATCGACGGGGATCGGCACAACCTGGCGGCTGTAGGCGTATAACTTTTGCACGGGCTCGCCGTGCAAGACTGTGTCATCCCGGTAGGGCGACAAACCGAGTTTTTCCCTTCGCCAGCTATTGATCAGCCCCCGATAGGGAGCCATTGCTGCCTTCAAGAACAGCCAATAGCTAAACCGGTTGAGCAGGCCGCCGTAATGGTGTGCACCCAGAACCGGAGTCGCGAAGGCCCGCGTCGGCGAGTACGCCGGCAGCATCATCGCCAGGAAACCGGGGACGGCCAGCTTTTCTGCGATGTGGTAGCCGGCTAACGCTTTGGGATGGTAGATAATCGCATCCGAGCCCTGCGCCGCGCTCCATGCATCATCCATGATCTGCCGCAGCATGGGGCCCATCTGCTTCATCAGGCTGAGTTTGTTCTTGCCGGCCAGCGCAGCCTTGCCTTCGGCGCTTTGCGCCATGCGCATGAAGTCTGCACGGAGAGGAGCAAAGTCCAATCCATACTCGTGGACAAATTCCTCGAAGCCAGCCTCAGTGGCTATTTTGACCTGATAGCCAACTTTTTGTAAAGCCACACCAAGCGCGATGTAGGGCTGCACATCACCGCGTGTACCGACGGTTAAGATGGTGAGTTTCCGATGAGACATTGACGACTCCTGAGAACACGGGATCAGGTGAGAAGAACCCTGCTTGTGAAAGCTGTTTTCCCTCTCTCTGCGGCTTGAACGACGCCTATCCGGTTGATGAGATAGATTATATGCTACTTCTGTAGAGAGTGAAAAGGGGTGTTTTAGCTTCAAGTGAACTCAAAGAGGGGCCGGTTAGTGCCAACCGGTTCTTTACCTTAAAACTTAATTCTTGTGCCGGATATTTCTTGCTTTTGCAAGGGCCCGATCAGGCCGGATAGCCGATCAGGTAGGTGAAGGCAAAAAGCGGGGCTCCGGTGGAGGCCTGGCCGGCTTCCCAGATGTAATCTGTGCAGCACAGCGAATCGGTCAGTTTCTGCAACTCCCGGAGCGAATAGACCCGCAGCAGCGAGATGACCCCGTCCCAACAGGTCGCCAGCGGGACGAGGGGCACCAGGTAGGTCCAGAAGAACCGCGCCCAACTCCGTGGCGTGATGAAGGGGGTGAGCAGCAGGTAGCTCACGAACGTCAGCAGCGGCATCACCGGCAAAAGCGCTGTGCCCAGTGGTGGCTTGAGGGTGGCTTCGACGATCCCTATGGCCGCTCTGCGCTCGACCGCGTCGCGCAAAATGGCCCGGGCCTGTTCGGGCTTGAAGTGATGGAACCCCTCGAAGAGGGTGCGCATCCCTGTCAGGTGCGGCGGCACGGCCGTGGCATCGACCGGTTCGGGCAGATAGGTGATCCCCGTGCGCGCGGGCTCCGATCCCTTCCGGATGGCCTCGGGGTGGGGATATTTATCGGTGAGCGTGATGCTGACCGACCAGCCGGCCCGGGCGAACTGTTCCTGCAAGCGCAGCCAGGGGCCCGTCCCGCCGGAGCACAGATCCACGATTTCCTTTGTCCCGGCATGGCGCATTGCCCTGACGAACACTGGGACCAGAGCCTCATGACCTGGCCCCAGTGTGGCCACGGCCTGCAGGTAATCGGTCTGCATGCGCCGAAACAGATCCGGATACCAGGGCTGATCCGTGAACTCGAACAGATGGATGCGTTTCATGAAGGGCTCTGCTTTTGACGTGCGATATCGTCCGCTTTGACTTCAGGATTATGGAAAGCGCGGCTGCTTATTCCTCCGGCGTCAGGATCTGATCGGTGGTTTCGAGATACTCTTCCGGCGTGAGCAAGCCGGCATCCAGCATCTCTTGAACTTCCTGCAGTTTGGTCGCCACATCCTCCCGCCCTATGCTGACCAGGAGCTTTTTCCTTCCCTCGGGATCGGTTTCTCTCAGGGATGCGAGGAACATGTAGTAACCCTTGCGACCGTCGTAGGGCACGTCGTCCACGTAGGTGTAAGTTTTCCCCTCGTATTTGATGGGGATGAGGGCGCGCCGCTTTC
>JAVEWB010000334.1:0-3305 GCA_034004765.1 Anaerolineae bacterium | reverse complement strand
AGTTCCTGCGTGCGTTTCAACATGAGGGACGAATAGCCGCCGGTCTCATGGAGGTTGAAAACGGAGAGGACGTCAGGGCCGAAGATCACCCGGGACGTTTGGAGGGGCAGCACACGGTACAGGCTCGGATCTTGCTTCAGCCAGGTCGTGACTTCGTTCTCCGGGTAGAGGTGGTCCATCGAAGGGGCGGGATTGAAGACCATGCCCCATTGCAGCAGATCTACGATCAGAATGAGCGTCCATAGAAGCTGCCCCAGCCGGGGGCGCTGCCACAGCAGGAGTGCCAGAAGTCCCAGGAGCCAGAGGATGGCCAATCGCCCCAGTTGTGGAGCGATGGTTGCCCAATTCTCCGTGACTTTGTTCTGGTTGCTGATCCCAATCCACACCGTGAAGCCTGCCAGCAGCAGAAGGACGAGCAGCAGGATCCAGGGCTTTCTGCGATCCGCCGCATCCTGAAAGAGCGTGTGCAGTCCGAATGCGGCGGCGATGCTGCCAAAGAACGGCACCAGTGCGAGCAGGTTTCGCAGCCGCACGTAGCGCATCCAGGGGATCCAGCCCAGAAGTGCCACCAGAGGGGAGCCCAGGATGATAAGCAGCATCAACAGCAAGGAGATGCCAAAGATCCTACCGTACTTCTGCGGGCTTCTGGCAGTGGCAAACAGGGAAAGTGGCAGAGCCAGGGCTCCGTAGTATGCTGCGACTTCGGCGTAATTAGCGCTACCCCAGTAGGACCCATACTCGTACCGTACCGGGTGCCCGAAGAAATCCGGCAGCCACAGCCCCACGAGATGCATCAGCGGCAGGCGGCTCTGCAGCCAGCCTTCGAGGGTGGACGAGGTGCGGTGGCTGAGTGATGTCAGTTCCAGCATGGGCAGGAGTTGAATGGCCCCGATCCCTGCGCCGATCACCCCTATCAGCACTGCATCGGTCAAAGGGTGGCTGACAAAGCGCCCCACTTCGCGTGAATCTATGAGCATGCGGATCACGGCATACACTCCCAGAGCGCCGCCGATGCATAGGGCGAACTGCACGTGCCCGCCCAGGATGGAAATGCCGTAACAGAGGCCTCCGAGAAGGGTTGGCCAAAGCTGACGCCGCTGCAAGCCGAACTCATAGGCCAGGAAGACCACCGGCAGCCAGCACAGGGTGCTCAGGCGGTAGGGGTTCTCCAGCCAGACCACCATATTCCCGTTGAGCATCCAGGCCAGGGCGCCGAAAAGCGCCGGCATGGGAGGGAGGCGAAGGAGACGCAGGAAGCCGTAGAGCGCCACACCGGTCAAAACAAGGTGGAACCAGGCTAAGACGGGAAGCGAGCGTCCTGCCGACATGAACAGAGCGGCGAGGATGTTCGGCGGGTAAAAGATCTGCGCCAGTACATCGCCCACCAACGGATGTCCGTTGAGGATATCCGGCATCCACAATGGGAAATGGCCGTTTTGCAGCGCTTCAAAGAGAAACTGGCGCCGCGGGTAGAAGACGTAGAACGGATCGCTTAGGAGCAGATTCTCATTGGGCAGCGACACCTGCTTGTACCAGGGGGCGATCCCGCGTTCCAGCCCCAGCGGCAGGAGGGTGTGCCCGGGCTGCAGGGCTTCTGCCAGGAAGATCGCTGCCGCCAGGATGAGGACGCCCATGCACAGGCAATCGACACGTTTGTTCTTTAACCGGCTAATGAGTGTACGCAAGTGCAGGATCTCCCTGGCATTTTCGTGCCAATTTCACGACGTTGGTGTAAAATGGAAGAAGATCGGCGGCGGTGCGGCTCACCTGATGTGTCAGGGCCATTGTGGTTAAAAAGACGCTTCGATCACGGTGCATGGGGACATGCAGACTCCTCCCGGAAGATGCTTCACGGCCTGATTTTAACACAGGTGCGACTTTTGTCATAGTCACGGTATCCTCTCTCTGCTATGGTTAGCGTATCCGGCATCACGCCGCTGCGTTCGCCGGCTCTTATTGTTTAGTTTCCCGTGTGAAGGAGGGTGCAATGTCGATGTTTTGCTATCAGTGTCAGGAAGCAGCGAAAAACGAGGGCTGTACGGTGCGGGGTGTCTGTGGCAAGTCGCCTGAGGTTTCACACTTGCAGGACCTGTTGATCTGGCTGCTCAAGGGGATCTCGTTTTGGGGTGTGCGTGCGCGGGGCCTTGGCGTCGTGGAACCGGAGACGGACTTATTTGTGGCCAAAGCGCTCTTTGCTACGATCACCAATGCGAATTTCGATCCCGAGCGCTTTGTCGACTTGATCCAGGAAGCTGTGACACGGCGTGACGCGCTCAAGACCCGCGCTCAGGCAGTTTGCAAGGCCCAGCATGGCAACGACTGCACGGAAGCGCTGCCCGAAATGGCCACATGGGTTCCCAAAACCTACGATGTCGTCACCCTGGACATGAAAGGGCAGCTCGTTGGGGTTCAAGCTGATCCGGCTCTCGATCCTGATATCCGTTCCCTGCGTGAACTGTTGATTTACGGCCTCAAGGGGATGGCGGCTTACACCGAACACGCTTACGTATTGGAGCACACGAATGACGCTTTGCTTGCCTTCATGCAGGAAGCACTCCTGGCAACCACGGATGACACCCTGAGTGCTACGGATCTGGTGGGGCTGGTGCTCAAGGCGGGGGAGATGGGCGTGGAGGCCATGCGCTTGCTGGATGAGGCGAATACTGCCACCTACGGCAACCCGGAGCCAACGCAGGTTAACCTGGGGGTGCGCCCCGGCCCGGGGATTCTGGTGAGCGGTCATGATCTGCGCGATCTGGATGAACTGCTGCAGCAGACCGAGGGGACCGGTGTCAATATCTATACGCACGGTGAGATGCTGCCCGCCAATGCCTACCCGGCGTTCAAGAAGTACCCGCACTTTGTGGGCAACTACGGTGGATCGTGGTGGCATCAGCAGGAGGAGTTCGAGAGCTTCGGCGGCGCGATTCTGATGACGACCAACTGCATTGTGCCGGTCAAGGAGAGCTACCGCGAGCGGCTTTTCACCACAGGCATGGCCGGCTGGCCCGGCTGTGTGCATATCCCCGACCGCGAGCCGGGAAAGCAGAAGGACTTTAGCGCCGTGATTGCCGCAGCGCAGGCTTCGGCTTCCCCGAAGGCGTTGGAAGAAGGGACCATTCCCATTGGCTTTGCGCACGCTACCGTCATGAGTGTGGCCGATAAGGTCATCGAGGCGGTGAAAAGCGGCGCAGTCAAGCGCTTCGTGGTGATGGCAGGCTGTGATGGCCGCCAACGGTCCCGTGAGTATTACACCGATATTGCCAAGGGTCTTCCGGAAGATCACATCATCCTGACGGCAGGAT
>JAVEWB010000333.1:0-3309 GCA_034004765.1 Anaerolineae bacterium | reverse complement strand
CGATGGGGCGATGTGGGTCCTGCAAGCCGGCCCGCGAGCGACGCACGGCATTGGAGACCGCAGCAACCGCCGCATCCTGGCCAACGACGCGCTTGTGGAGATCCTCCTCCATGCGCAGGAGCTTGGCCCGCTCGCCCTCCAGCAGCCGGGAGACCGGGATACCGGTCCATTCGGCAACGACGCGCGCGATCTCCTCTGGGCTCACCTCCAGACGCAGGAGGGCATGGTCACCCTGAAGCTGCTTCAGCCGCTGCTGCGCTTCGTCGAGCTGCCGCTGCAAGTCCAACGCCTTGCCATAGCGCAACCGTGCCGCCGCCTCCAGGTCGGCCTGGCGCTCCGCCTGCTCGATCTGCACCTTGAGCGTTTCCATCTCCTGCTGCACACCCTGGATCGCCTGGATCGCCGCCTTCTCCTGTTCCCACCGGGCGCGCAGCCCCCGGCTCTCCTCCTGCAGATCCGATAGCTCCTGCTCCAGCTTCTGCAGCCGCTGGCGGCTCGCCTCGTCCCGCTCCGCCTTGAGCGCCTGCCGTTCGATCTCCAACTGCATCACCCGGCGGTCGATCTCATCGAGCTCCGCGGGCTTGGAGTCGATCTCCATCCGCAGGCGGGCCGCCGCCTCATCGACCAGATCGATGCCCTTATCGGGCAACTGGCGATCCGCGATATAGCGATGGCTGAGCGTGGCTGCCGCAATCAGTGCAGGGTCCTGGATCCTGACGCCATGATGCGCCTCGTAGCGCTCCTTAAGTCCTCGGAGGATGCTGATCGTATCCTCCAGCGAGGGTTCACCGATGTACACCGGCTGGAAGCGCCGCTCGAGCGCGGCATCCTTCTCGATGTACTTTCGGTACTCGTCCAGCGTGGTCGCGCCGATAGTGTGCAGCTCTCCTCGCGCCAGCATCGGCTTGAGGAGGTTTCCTGCATCCATTGAGCCCTCGGCCTTACCGGCGCCCACCACCGTGTGCATCTCGTCAATGAAGAGCACAATCTGCCCCTCCGCCCGTGAGATCTCGTTCAAGACAGCTTTGAGCCGCTCCTCGAACTCGCCCCGGTATTTGGCGCCGGCAACCAGCGCGCCCATGTCCAATTGGAAGATCTGCTTGTTCTTCAATCCCTCGGGGACGTCTCCACGGATGATGCGCTGTGCCAGCCCTTCCACGACGGCCGTCTTCCCCACCCCAGCCTCGCCCACGAGGACCGGGTTGTTCTTGGTGCGGCGCGAAAGGATCTGCATCACGCGGCGGATCTCTTCATCCCGCCCGATCACCGGGTCGAGCTTCCCCTGCTGCGCGAGCTGGGTGAGATCGCGACCATAGCGCTCCAGCGCTGCGTAAGTGCCCTCCGGCGTGGAGGTGGTAACACGCTGCCCGCCGCGGATCGAGGTCAAGGCCCGCAGCACGGCGTCCCGCGTCACCCCCACCGCTGCGAGGAAGCGCGAGATCTCCCCTGCGCTCGAATCGGCCATCGCCAGCAGCAGGTGCTCCGTGCTCACGTACTCATCCCGCAGCCCGGCAGCCTCACGCTCCGCCGCCTGCAGGATACGCGATACGGCGGGTGCAAGTCCCACCTGCACCCCACCCCCCTGGACCTTGGGCTTGCGCGCGAGGCTCTGCTGCAAATCCCCAATCATCCGCTGGGGATCACTGCCCAGCCGCAGCACCACCTGAGGCACGACACCATCCTGCTGCTCCAGCAATCCCAGCAGCAGGTGTTCTGGCTCGATCTGCGGATGTCCGGATTCCTGTGCCAGGCCCTGCGCCCGCAGCAGTGCTTCCTGGGCCTTCTCCGTGTAACGATTCATTTCCATACACCACCTCCACAAAAGTTCAACACTCTCATCATAGTCCAGCCACATTAGAGAAGCATTAACTCAGCATTGGAATTGCATAAGCGATGAGGATGTTTTGCGTGCGGCTTGCCGCGTGCAAAACATCCAGGGATTTTTAATTGACCCTCGCTTGTAACAGGCTATAATCAACCAAGCACAAGGAGCTTAGGATGGAACTGATCCCGGCCAACAGCATCACGTTCGAAGTCGCCCACATCATGGCCCAACGCTGTGACTGCGGAAGTTCCTACGCCATCCACAGCCAGCGCTTGATGGAGATCAACGGCTGGCCGGTCGATTGCATCATCGTTCGCTGTCAGAGGTGTCAGGAAGAGCGGCTGTTCTTCTTCGATATCCATACGTTCTACGGTCGAGAAGAAGCGGAATCGACTTTTGCCGCGACCCAAAACGCGCTCCAAACCGCCTTGGAGGCGCTGCACGATCACCGTTGGGATGAAGCAGAGACACTGCTCCGCCGCGCCGTAGACCCCCTCGAAGGCGAGCCGGCCTTCGGATGGGGACACTATCACCTGGGGATCACCTTGCTGAAGCAAGAACACTATGAAGAGGGGCTCGCCCACATAAGAAAAGCCATTGACCTGGTCCCCAGCGAGGCGGAATTCTACAACGGGCTCTCCAAAGCCCTGGTGCTGCTGGGCGACGAAAACGAAGCCGCCCGGGCAGGCGCGATCTACCACGAGATGGATCACAAGGCCCAACAGGCTGCGCTCGATACTTCACACACATGAGGCAAATCCTATGACAGAGAAACTGACCATCACGCCGGTAGAGACGGCCAAAGAGCGAACGGAGTTCAATACCTTCCAGTGGGAAGTCTACAAGGACGACCCATACTGGGTGCCGCCCCTCCTTTCGGAGCGCGAAGCGTTCTTCGATCCCATCCACGGCCACCCCTTCCACCGCCATGCCACCGTGCGCTACTTCATGGCACGGCGCGACGGCCGCCCCGTCGGTCGCATCGCTGCGATCATCAACGAGAACCACAACCTCCACTGGAACGAGAAGGTTGGCTTCTTCGGGCTCTACGAGGTGCTGGACGACCGCGAGGCCTCCGATGCACTCCTGGAGGCGGCTGAGGCCTTCGTCCGCCAGCAGGGCATGACCGCCATCCGCGGCCCGATGAACTTCTCCGTCAATGAGGAGTGTGGGCTGCTCGTCGATGGCTGGAATGGCCCACCGGTTATGATGCTGACCTACAATCCCCGCTACTACGTCGATCTCATCGAGGGAGCCGGCTACACCAAGGCGATGGACCTCCTGGCCTATCTGAGCGACCTCACTCAGTATCACCTCGACGGCACCGGCATCAACCCCAAGATCCTCCGCGTCGCCGAGAAGGTACGTGAGCGGTACAACCTCAAAGTCAGGCCCGTCGACATGAAGCACTTCGACGAAGAGGCCGAGCGGATCAAGCTCATCTACAACTCCGCCTGGTCCAAGAACTGGGGAGCCATACCGCT
>JAVEWB010000332.1:0-3313 GCA_034004765.1 Anaerolineae bacterium | reverse complement strand
ACGTGCAGTGGGCCGACCCTGTCACCGGGTCCTCCGGCACCCCCACCCGCGGCGCAAAGAAGCGCGAGACGAAGTCCGCATACTCTCCCGGCGCAGTCACGATGACGCCCAGGCTGTCCACATCCATCAACGCTGCCATATCCGGCACGAGAGCGCGGATCGCCGCCTCCGAGTCATAGAGCACCAGATAATCCCTTGCGCGCAGGACCGCCTGCGGCTCCCGGCCCAGGCCGCGCAGCAGCGCTTCCGGTGCAACCGCGGGCTTGCCAGGCCGCGAGGGGAAATCCATCACGAGCCGCGGCCCCTCGCGGGTCACCGTGAGCGTCCCACTCTTGGTCGAGAACGCCACCCGTTCCAACTCCGGGGCAAGGCAGTTGAAAATCACAAAGGACGAGGCCAGCGTCGCGTGCCCGCACAGATCGACCTCGGCCTTGGGGGTAAACCAGCGCAGTGCGTAGCCCTCTCCATCCCGCACGAAGAACGCCGTTTCCGAGAGGTTGTTCTCCGCGGCGATCGCCCGCATCGTCTCGTCGTCGAGCCAGTCCTCCAGCGGACAGACCGCCGCCGGATTACCGTGAAAGACCTTCCCGGTGAATGCATCGACCTGATAAACTGGAATTTCCATCGTGTTCCCTCCACAAGAAGAATAGTTTCCTGTAGCTTACTGCGATTTCCCCTAGAGGGCAAATAAAGAGATTTGGGGCGCGGTAGAATACCGCGGCTACGGCTCCCCCCAACTCAAGGTAGCGCTTGCAGGCCAGGGGTTTCGAGAGTATCATCATAGCAGCAACCACAACCCTTTAAGGAGGTCGCGCATGAAATTACTGCTTTCCGGTAATGAGGCCCTCGCCCTGGGCGCGTGGGAAGCAGGGGTGCAGTACGCCTCTGCCTACCCCGGCACTCCCTCGACAGAAATCCTGGAGAACTTCGCCCGCTATCCAGGCATCAAGGCCGAATGGGCCAGCAACGAGAAGGTCGCCCTGGATAACGCCATCGGCGCATCCTTCGGCGGAGCCCGCACGCTGGTCACGATGAAACACGTGGGCGTGAACGTCGCCGCCGACAGCCTGATGTCGCTCTCGTACACGGGCGTCCAGGGCGGGCTGGTACTGGTGAGCGCCGACGACCCCGGCGCTTTCTCCTCACAGAACGAGCAGGACAACCGGCAGTACGCTCGCTTCGGCAAGTTCCCCTGCTTCGATCCGTCCGACAGCGAGGACGCCCGGCAGTTCATGGGCGTGGCGCTGGAGGTGAGCGAGCGCTTCAAGACGCCGGTGATGCTGCGCTCCACCACGCGCCTCTCGCACTCCAAGTCGGCCGTCGAGGCGAAGGTGCCGGAGAAGCGCGAGTTCCAGCCGCTGCCCAAGTTCGAGCGCGAGGAAGAGGTCACCCGCGTGATCCTGCCCGCCGTCGCCCGCAAGCGCCACCCGCAGATCGAGCAGCGGCTCCTGGACGTGGCGGCGTGGGCGGAGACGACCTCCATCAACCGCGTCGAATGGGGGGATAAGAAGATAGGCATCGTCACCACCGGCATCGCCTACCAGTACGTCCGCGAGGTCTTCGCGGGCTTCTCCATCCTCAAGTTAGGGATGAGCTACCCGCTTCCATTGGAACTTGTCCGCAGCTTCGCGGAAGCGGTCGATGCGCTAATCGTCGTCGAGGAACTCGACCCCTTCATCGAAGAGCAGATCAAGGCCGCCGGCATCGCCGTGGCGCATGGCAAGGACATCACTTCGCTCTGCGGCGAGCTGACGCTCTCCAAACTGCGGGCAGGCGCGCTCCAGGCGGGACTGCCGGTCGCCCCCGCGCCGCAGGAGGTTGCTCCCATCGACGAAGTGGCCGTCCCCGCGCGCCCTCCCGCACTCTGCCCGGGCTGCCCTCACCGCGCCTTCTTCTATAATATGCGCCGCAATCGGGCCAAGGCCATGATTGCGGGCGACATCGGCTGCTACTCAATGGGCGTCCTGCCCCCCTTCCAGTCCATGGACATGCTGATCTCCATGGGCGCGAGCATCGGCATGGCGCACGGCTTCAAGCAGGCCGGCGGGCAGGAGAGCGCCGTCGCCACCATCGGCGACAGCACCTTCTTCCACTCCGGCATGTCCCCGCTGGCCGCCGCCGTCTACAACCAGAGCAACATCACCGTCGTCGTCCTGGACAACCGCATCACCGCGATGACCGGGCAGCAAGATCACCCCGGGACGGGGATCACGCTCCAGCACGAAGAGGGTACCCCCATCGACATCGCTGCGGTCGTCCGCGCGATGGGCGTCAAGCTCGTCGAAGAGGTCAACGCCTGGGACGTCGAGGGCGTCAACAAGGCGCTGAAGGAGGCGATGGAGCACGAAGAAGGCCCGGCGGTCATCATCGTGCGGGGCGCGTGCGTCTTCACGCCGCACTTCCACCTGCAGCCGCGGATGCGCGTGGATACGGAGACCTGTATCGCCTGCGGCACCTGCTTCCGCGTCGGCTGCCCGGCGATCCTCAAGAGCGAGGCGGTCAACGAGAAGACGGGCAAGCACAAAGCGACGATCGACCCGCTGCTCTGCACCGGCTGTACGGTCTGCATGCAGGTCTGCCCGGTGAACGCGATTGCCCCCTTCGAGGCCAGCTACAAGGAGGAAAAATAAGATGGCGGAACCCATGAATTTCCTGTTTGTCGGCGTGGGTGGGCAGGGCGTGCTCACCGCGTCGGACATTGCGGCCCAGGTCGGGCTGGATCTGGGGCTGGATGCGAAGAAGTCGGAGGTGCACGGCTTCGCACAGCGCGGCGGCATCGTGGAGAGCCACATCCGCTGGGCACCTTCGGTGGGCGCACCGACCTGCGAGAAGGGCACCTTAGACATCCTGATGGCCTTCGAACTGCTGGAGGCCGCGCGCTGGATCGACTGGCTGAAGCCGGGCGGCACGCTGGTCGTCAACCGGCAGCAGATCACTCCCATGTCGGCGAGCGTGGGGGATGCCGTCTACCCCGAGGAGGAAACGCTCCTGGCGGCGCTCAAGAAGCGCGCCGGGAAGATGGTGGTCGTCGATGCGCTGCCGTTGGCGGAACAGGCGGGCAACTCGCGCACGGTCAACACCGTGATGCTGGCGGCGCTCTCGGCGGCCTTGGACACGCCCGCCGAGGTGTGGGAGAAGGCCATCCTGCGCCGCGTGCCGGAGAAGTACGAGGCAGAGAACCGCGAGGCGTTCCGATTAGGGCAGCACGCGGCCCAGTGATGCGCCGCGGACTTGTGCTACACGGATAAAGAAGCGTTCCAGCGAAGACCGGCGAGAAGCGCTGTGGCTTTGTCGGTAGATGTACCATCACATA
>JAVEWB010000331.1:0-3315 GCA_034004765.1 Anaerolineae bacterium | reverse complement strand
GGTCTGTCCGCTGGAGAGCTGGCTCGACGATGAGACGATGCGGGCGATCGCTGCGGAGAATAACCTCTCGGAGACGGCGTTCTTCGTGCGGGAGGGGGAGGGCTACGCACTGCGCTGGTTCACCCCCAAGGCCGAGGTCGATCTGTGCGGGCACGCGACGCTGGCCTCGTCCTTTGTGATTTTCAACTGCCTTGCCCCGGAGTTGGAACGGGTGGCGTTCTCGACCAAGAGCGGGACGCTCACGGTGACCCGCGAGGGGCCGCGGCTCGTGATGGATTTCCCCGCGCGCCCTGGCGAGCCCGCGGATGCGCCGGAAGCGCTGCTGCGCGGCCTGGGCCGGGAGCCGCAGGCGGTCTTGCGCGCACGGGATTATCTGGTGCTTTATGACTCGGAGGCGGCGATTCGTGCTCTCGTGCCGGATATGGCAGCGTTGATGGATGTGGACAGCCTGGGCGTCATCGTGACTGCGCCGGGAGAGTATGCGGACTTCGTCTCGCGCTTCTTCGCGCCGCGGGTGGGGGTGCCGGAGGACCCGGTGACAGGGTCGGCCCACTGCACGTTGATTCCCTACTGGTCCAACCGGTTGGGGAAGGCGGAGATGATCGCCTGGCAGGTTTCCGAGCGCGGCGGGGAGCTTTTCTGCACCGACCTGGGCGAACGGGTGAAGGTGGCCGGGCAGGCAGTCCTGTACATGCAGGGCACGATCCGTTTGTGATAGAGGGTGCGATGCGTGGAAAAGGGTGGTTCCTCGCGGTGATTTGCTGCCTGGTGATTGCGTCGATCTTTGGCGGGTGCACAAAAAAGGAAGCGTCCGCAACGATGGAGCTTGTTGCACTGGTGAAGTCGAAGGAAATCAGTCGAGAAGAACTGGAGGATCTTGCCTGGCACGTGCGGAATGCGGTGGAACAGGACCATAAGATCCAGCCCTTCAGTACCGAGGAGGACCTTGCGCTCTATGAGTACTGGATGAATGCCGAAGCCATATACTGCATGGGCTCTGTAGAGATGTACGCCGAGCAACTTGATGCGAGTGGCAATCCAATCTTCGAAATGGGGCGGGCCACGCTGTACTTCCAGTTCGAAGGGGAAACCTTGTACGCTCTGGACGATGACCAGAAAGTGCGGACGGTCTATGTAGAAGCCAGGCCGGTTTATGAGGCGGAGCAGCGCACGTGGGAGATCGTCGATTATGAGGAATCGGTGGGAGTCTTGCCCGTGACGCTGTCCGTCACACCGATGCCTCTGGAGTGATGCCTCTATCGTCGTCGGAAGTGCGCTGCACGTCAGGAGGTGAGAAGATGCGTCCTCTGCAGTGGCGTTCGTTCTTCTATCTGCTGCGCATGAACCGCAGCCCGATGGTGGCGATGATCACCGGGTCCGCGGCCTTTGTGGCGGGTGCCGGTCTCACCCGCGCGCTGTGGATGACATTTGCCGGATGGTGCCTGGCGGTAGGCGGCTTCTCGCTGGACTTCTATGCCGACCGTGACCTGGACCGCAAGGGGCCCCGGGTCGAACTGCGCCATAACCCCCTGGCGGATGGCACGCTGCCGCTGCCCGCAGGGCTGGCCTTTTCGCTCACGTTCGTGGTGATCAGTTTTGCCCTCGTGGTGTGGGTTGCGCCCGCCGCGCTTCTTTTCTGGGGAATCATCCTGGCGGTGATCGGCGGGCTGGCCTTCCACTGGTTCGAGACCCCTCTGGCCCGCGCGCTGACCTTGGGGCTGCTTCAGGGGCTCTACGTGCTGATGGGCGGCATGGCGGGCACCCTGACGCCGGGGCTCTGGCTCCTGGCCGGGGTGTTTTTCTTTGCCATGTTCGGCGGGCGGGGAATGATCGACATCCGTGATTTCTCACAGGACGAAGCGGCCGGCGTGCAGACGCTCCCTCAGCGCTACGGCCTCAAGGCGACCGCGCGCTTTACGGCGGTCTGCCTGCTCATCGCCTATGCGCTCAGCCTGGCGGCCTATGCTACAGGGGAGTTCAGTCCCGTTTACCTTTATCTGGACATCCTGTTCGTCGTCACGGGGCTGGCGTGCGCGGTGCTCTTCGTCTCGCGCCCGACGCCGCACCTGGCGCACATCCTGACCATCGTTTTCATGGTGGGGGAGGGGACGCTGATCTCCCTGGCGATGATTTTGGGGAGTCTGTAGCCGCGGTATCCTACCGCGCCTGAGAATGCGCGCTGTCTTGAGAGCTTTATTCGTGTATTCGTGTCCCATTCGTGGTCGGCATTTTGGGGCGGGGATCCGTTCCGGGACCGCCCCTACAGAGGGCAACCCTCATATTCGGGGTTTCTGCTATAATAATAGGTGTTTTAGAGCTTATTGTGGAGGGTGCAATGACTAAACATCTGGTCCTGGTTGCCGGCAACATCGGGGTGGGAAAGACCTCGCTCACCGAGCGCATCGGCGGGCGGTTGGGGTGGCGTACGGCCTTCGAGTCCGTCGTTGACAACCCGTATCTCTCCGATTTCTACGCAAATATGCAGCAATGGGCCTTTCATCTTCAGATCTTTTTCCTGGGCCATCGCGCGCGACAGCACCTTGAGCTGGCTACCTGCCCGGAATCGGCGATTGCAGATCGCAGCATCTATGAGGATGCGTACATCTTTGTCAGGGTCCTGCATCACATGGGTAACTTGAGCGAGCGCGACTACCAATCCTATCAAGCGCTCTATGAGCTGGTGATGACAACCTTGCCGCGGCCTGACCTGCTTCTCTATCTTCGCGCACCGGTGCCGGTGCTCATGCAGCGCATTCACCGCCGCGGACGGACGATGGAAAGCAGCATTACGGCCGATTATCTTTCGCTGTTGGACACCTTCTACGAGGAATGGATCGAGAGTTTCAACCTCTGCCCGGTGCTCACGATCCGGAGCGGGGACCTCGATTTCGTGCACAAACCGAAGCATCTGGATATTGTAGCTCAACGTATCCAGGATAAGCTGTCGGGTCGTGAGGATGTCATCTTCCCGAACGAGGGGGGAGACACCAAAGGGGCCTGATGCTTTTGGCGTTTACTTGAAACCCGGTCTGGAGATGAATAGTGTGTGGCTGCGGTGTTCTGCACCGCAGCCACACACTATTTTTCCACTAGGGTAGGATGAAACCGACTGTGCGGCCGGTGTGCGCGTCGCTGACGTAGAGCCGTCCGTTGCTGGAAACGGCAACTCCTACGGGGAACTGCAGAGGCGTTCCCGTATCCTCTGTCTGCCCTGCCGACCAGAGGAAGGTGCCGTCGGTTCCAAAGGCCAGCACCCGGTTGTGCCCTGAGTCGCTTAGATAGACCCGGCTCTGTTTATCCAGTGCCAGGTAAGGC
>JAVEWB010000330.1:0-3316 GCA_034004765.1 Anaerolineae bacterium | reverse complement strand
GGGGTCGGGCTTATTCTGAAGCCCGACCCCTATGTTTTTCCTACATCACCAGGGGGATCCTACTTTTATTTCAAAAGCACACCCAGTCCCCTCAGCCAACCCCGCAAGCCGCCCGAAGATTGCCCATCATTCAGCGATCCCGGCGTCACGATGTTCCGGCGATTGACCCCCAGCGCATCACCGGATTCGACCAACGGCGGGTCAACGATCCAATCATACCAACGATCGTTTCCCGTTTCAGCCACAAAGAGCGCCCCATCATCCCCGCCCAGCCTGCGGAAGGGGCTGTCGAAGGTCACCCCGTCGGCCAGGATGCCGAACGTGTAAGGGGTCACGGCGCTGCCCTCGGCCACAAAATCCACACCAATATCGTCATCGAACGCCGCCGTGGGGCCGGGAGCCAGCAGGGCCAGGTTGTCGTCTCCCGTGCCAATGGCGAAGCCGGGGTCGGTCGTGACGTCCAGGTTCCCGTTCCCTATGTAGAAGATCAGGCGGCCATCTGTGGCATCCAGGTCATCCTCCGGGAAATAGGCGGCGTTGCCCAGGCTCTCGGTGGCAAGGATGAGGATCACCGTGTCGCGAGGGACAGTCACCAGGGCCTCATCCTGAGGGAAGATGAGCGAACCCTCGTTCATTCCCGTTTTGGTATCGTTGTCCGTAACACGCCAGCCGCGTAAATCAACGCCCTCAGGCCGCCGCACCCACAATTCCAGCCAATCCCCTTCAAGGGAACGATCCTCCAATGTAGCATAGCGCGTACCGTTGTCGTTGATCCACAGCTCGTTGATCACGACATCGTCAGGCCACAGTCCGGGGGCATCCGAAGGGCGCTCCGCAAAAAGGGCGGTCAGGCTGACCGGTTCGGTCACCGTCAACGTCACTACCGAGGAGGCCCCCAGAGCAGCGGCGGGGTTCGCCTCCCACCCTACAAATGCATAGCCCGGTTCCGGCACAGCGATGGCCTGAATGCTGCTTCCGGCATAATACCTGCCTCTCCAACCTTCAGTATCGGCAGGGACTCCCTCATGGGTGGTGGCCCGCTCACCATCGACAGGAAGCCCATTGACAAAGATCCGTCCGGTCTCGGCAGGGCTGCTTTCGAAATGCAGGGCCACACTTCCCTCCAGGCCTGTCAGCGCGGCGATCTGCTCCCGCAAGAAAGCCGGGCGCTGCTGAACAAACATCTGGAACTGCGCCACATTCTCCTCCCAACTCAGAGGTGAAGGCCACCGCGCCGTTTCGAACTGGATATCATCTCTCAAACCCGCAACCAGCCTATGTGTATCCAGCTCTATCGGATTCAACGCTGTATTCAAAAGATCCGCAGCACGCGAACTAAAGAAGGTGCGGTATTCAGCGTTCTCAAGAAGGGCGCGCAAAATCACGGAGAAGTCGTCTTTGCTCTCCGGAAGACGAAACGCCGACAGCGATTCGGTAGGACCATTAGCAAAGTCCTGCGCTCCCCCGGCGTAAATCCAGAACCAACGTCCGCCGCGGGGGCGCACGGCGTACAGGTCTTCCGTCGGGAAATCGAAGAAGAGCTGCAGGATTGCAGCATCGGTGAAGTTATCCAGATCCACCTGAGATCGAAAGGTGGCGTAGGCATCGGGATCCGAAAAATCTTGCGCCTCGACCCAGTCGATCAAGGCATCCCAATCCTCATCCGTTCCCTCGCGCATCTTACCATCCTGCACCACATCCGCCTGATTCAGGCCGTAGTTCTCTTCCAGGAAAAAGCGATCCACCCGCTCGCTCAGCCGGTAGATCCCCCAGGACTCGCCATTGACGAAAAGCCGCACCAGGCGTCCCTGAGCCACGCGCAGCCCCATCCGGGACGCCACGTGGGCCACGACCTGATCCCGGAAGAGCGTCCAGCGGCCGGAACGGTCCCCCGATTGCAGCAGCAGGTGTTTATAGGATTGCGAATCCGCCGGCTGATCGGGATGATCCGGGAAAAGCGGATAATCCAGACTGACACTCCCATAGGCCTCGCGGAAGTAGAGCCGGAACGACTGCTTCGGCGCATCCAAAGGCTCAGCCCCATGCATGCGCAGCCCGCCGGAAACGGCAAACCCCGGCGCTCCCTCACCCTCGAACCAGGTGAGGTGCACAGCACGCTCCCACGCATCTCCACGCTGCCAGGCGTTCACAAAGATGCCACGATCCGGGTCCCACAAATCCGCAGGATCGGCGATCAGCGAGAGGACAGGAAGCCCCTTGGAGAGCCCCACGGCATACGAGCCGCTGGCGACGGGACCGGGGACGCCCTCCACGACCTCGATGGCGCGTACCACCGTCACCGCCGGGTAGTCAGCATCCAGCCGAAGCGGCTGCCGGTAGAGCGTACCGACCGTCAGGGTCGGCGTTGTCCCATCCGTGGTGAAAATGATCTGCCCGCCGGGCTGCGTGGGCCGGAGTTCCAAAGAGAGAGCATGCGAATAGGCTCCAGGAGAAGGGGAAAAAACAGGGCTAAAAGACGGCTCACTGGCACCCGCAACGGATCCCGGCAACAGCGAAGAGCCGTCCACGAGAAAGGCAACTAAGAGCACCAGGAGCGCTACTCCCCCTAAAAGAATTCCTTTCAGCTTCATCTGCCCTCTCCTAACGCACCTGCACACGCTGCACCAGCACACGGCGCTCCGCAAGCGCATTGCCCGCCTCATCGCGTACCACCAGGCGCTCGCCCGTGTCCAGATCATAGAGCCCCACGGAGAGCCAGGCATCCCCGCGCGGCGCCGTGGGATCCAGGGTCAAGGTGTGCTCATCTCGGACGTACTCTCCTGCCTGCCACCGGCTGGTCGGGTAGCTCCAATTGGCCGGCTGGCTGTCGCTCTGTGCCAGAAGGGTCCCATCATCTCCCACCAGATGAACAAAGACCTTGTAATCGACCTGCGGCTGCGCTGCGGCCTTCCAGTAGAAGGCCACATGGAAAGTTTCACCCGGCGCGACCCGTGCCGGTCCGTCGTAGCCCACCAGTGCAATGGCATCGCCGAGGCTCATCTCTAAAGGGACATCAGGCTCCGGCGGCAGCGTGCTCACCACAGGCGGGTAAAGAAGATCAGTTAGGGCCAGGGCATCTCCCTGACCATCCTCTGCACGAAACAGGGCAGGGCTGCCATTGGAGTGATGCAGCGCTATCTCCACGCGATAGCGTCCCTGAAGGGCCTCTTCAGGGAGCACCAGCGTGTACCGATCGGCCACCTCATCCTCGGCTCCCCATAAATCCATCGGCAGGCCGCCCGGCAGTGCATTATCCATCCGCACCCACACGCGGTCGTTCTCCACTTCAACCAATCTGAGCGTTAAATCCAGGGGT